>JAYVNU010000149.1:0-14497 GCA_043758345.1 Lacisediminihabitans sp. | reverse complement strand
ACACCTGCCGACCTTGTGCAGCTGGTCGACCACCTCCACGACCGCCTTCTCTCGACCGGCGTGCGCCAGATCATCGGGATTACGGGAGCACCCGGCACCGGCAAGTCAACATTCGCCTCCGGCCTCGCGGATGCCCTTGGCCGGGAACGAAGCATCGTCGTACCCATGGACGGCTTCCACCTCGCGAACGAGATCATCGACGGCACAGCCCTGCGAGACCGCAAAGGCGCGATCGATACCTTCGATGTCGGCGGCTACGTGTCACTTCTGTGGAGGCTTCGCTCCCGCGACGAGCCCGTGGTCTATGCCCCTGCGTATCGACGCGGTCTCGAGGAGCCGATCGCCGCCTCCATTGCAGTAACTCGCGACATCGACTTCGTGATCACCGAGGGCAACTATCTCCTCTCGACGGAGCCCGGCTGGCGCAGCATCCGGTCGGTGGTGGACGAGATCTGGTTCGTTGACACAGCCAGCGAGCTACGGATCGCACGACTCATCGAACGACACGTCGCTTTCGGCATGAACCGGGAGGCTGCCATCGCGTGGGCCACCGGCCCGGATGAGGCCAACGCGCGTCATGTCGAGTCGACCCGACAGTTTGCGGATCGGCAGATCCTGCGCGGCTGAGGGCCGAAAGCGGGCGAGCAGGGACACTGTGGGCCGACATGCCGGCCCGAAGTGGCCGGACTCGCCCGGATTAGAGGTGGGCCACACCCGCAACGAGGGCAGGCTGAGGGTCGGCAGGGGTGAATGGGCCGGCTATTACGCCGGGTTCTGTCCCGACCCATCCGAAGATGTGTCATCGACGGTCATCTATCTACGATGTACGTTGCCGCACACCTCTAGCGGTCTACCCGGAAACTGGACGAGCCGCCCGTAACGCTCCCTGTTCGACCTTGCTCCGGGCGAGGTTTACCCAGCCGACCCGTTCACACGGGCCGCTGGTGGTCTCTTACACCACCGTTTCACCCTTACCCTCCCGGCCGAAGCCCGGATGGCGGTCTGCTTTCTGTTGCACTTTCTCGCGGGTTGCCCCGGGTGGGTATTACCCACCGCCCTGCTCTGTGGAGCCCGGACGTTCCTCGGTGCGCTTCTCGCGAAGCACAACGCGACCGTCTTGCCGACCCATTCGCCTGCAAGCCTAGCGCGACGATGCCGCCAGGATCGTCCGCGAATTCTCACGGTGCGTGTGGGCGTCTCATCGGCCTTACATAGAGTCCCCCGCGATTATTCACTCATGACGCAACTCGAGGATTCCAACGTGGCGACCGACCGTCGCCAGGAGACCCGCACGCACGAGGCGGGATCACGGATGCCGGGCTCTGCAGAGCGAGCCGTCGACTATGCCCGCAATTACCGTCGTCGCGCTTTCCACGCCAACCTCCTCGTCGGGGCGGTCTGGGCGACGGGCGGTGTTGCAGCGATGCTCTTCCTGACCTCGGCGGGCACCGCACCGTTCGGCACCACCGGTGCCGCAGTCTCGAGTCTCGGCATCATCGCCGGTCTCGTCGGAACCGACTTCATTCTCGTCATGCTCGTTCTCGCCGCACGGGTGCCATTCATCGACCGGACCATCGGACACGATCGGGCGATCGCCGTGCACCGATCACTCGGCAAGCCTGCGCTCTACCTCCTGCTCGGCCATGGGACTCTGCTTCTGATCGGTTACGGCCTCGAGCAAGGAATCTCGCCATTCGCCGAACTCGGACCGATGCTCGCAACCCCCAACATGCCGCTAGCGTTCATCGCACTCGGGCTGATGATCGTGGTCGTCGTGACCTCGCTTGTGGCGGTTCGACGACGCTTCAGTTATGAGGGCTGGCACGTCATCCACCTCCTCAGCTACGTGGCGGTCGCCGTGGCGATCCCGCACCAGTTGAGTCTCGGTGGCGTACTCGCGACCGGCACGCTCCCCCGCGTCTACTGGATAACGCTCTACGTTCTCGCCTTCGGAGCGATAGCCACCTATCGCGTCGTCGAGCCCGTCGTGTCGACTCTTCGCCACCGCATCCGGGTAGACAGGGTCGAGGCGGTTGCGGAGGGCGTCGTCTCCATCCACCTCTCCGGGCGTGAACTCCTCAGCCTCGGGGCCGCCGGTGGCCAGTTCTTCGTCTGGCGTTTCTGGACAGGCTCGACGTGGTGGCACTCGCACCCCGTCTCCCTCTCCTCCGTGCCGACCGACGGGACCGCGCGCATCACCCTGCGTGATCTCGGGGACGGAAGCAGGCGCATCCTGTCGATCCCGTCAGGAACATCCGTCAGCATCGAGGGGCCGTACGGACTGTTCACCCCCCGCGCGCGAACGGCGCCGAAACTCGCCATCGTCGCCGCCGGAATCGGGATCACCCCGGCACGCGCGCTGCTCGAGGAATCGCGGCTGTCCCCCGGCGAGGCCACGGTGTTGCTTCGCACCTCCGCGGACGACAGGTACCTCTGGGACGAGACGGCGACGATCGCAAAGGCCAAGGGGGCCAAGTTCTACACGATGACGGGGCCGCGAGCGACATCCGGAGCGCTGTGGATGCCGCAGCGGGACGCGACGCGCGGAGTCAGCCTCCGGAGCGTCTTCCCGGATCTGCTCGACTCCGACCTCTACGCGTGCGGCCCGCCTGCCTGGTTGGAGCTCATCGAGGCCGAGGCGATCGCCGCCGGGCTTCCCCCGCATCGGCTGCACAGCGAGAGGTTCGACTGGTGAAGACACGGGCAGCTCTCACGGGCATCTTCGCGACCGTCACCGCGATCGTCGTCGGCTGGCAGGTCGGCGCCGTCGCGCTCGGCCACGGCGCCACATCGTCGTCAGTGTCGTCGGCAGCATCCACTCCGGGATCCGGCCTGAAGGCGGGCACCTATACCGGCGCATACGAACAGACCAGGTTCGGGGACGTGCGGGTGGAGATCACCGTGGCGAACGGCACCATCACCGACGTGACGACGGTTGTGCTCACCGGAAACGAGGGCCGGTCAGATCAGATCAACAGCCAGGCGGCGCCCATCCTGCGGTCGGAGGTATTGTCGTCTCAGTCCGCGAACGTCGCGAGCGTCGGCGGAGCGACATACACGAGCGGCGCCTACCTCGCTTCTCTCCAAGCCGCGCTCGATAAGGCGAAGGGCTGACAATGAGACAGATCTTCGACTGCATGGGAACCACGATTTCCGTCGACTGCGACGGGACCGCGGATGACACGGCTCGCGTGAAGCAGATCTTCGACGGGTTCGACCGCCGCTTCAGCCTGTATCGCGTCGACTCGGAACTGAGCCGGATCGCCGCCGGAAACTTGCAGCTCGTCGACTCGAGCGATTCTCTCCGCGAGGTCTATGCTCTCGCTCTCGAGTGGCGGCTGGCGACCGGGGGAATCTTCACCCCGCACCGACCCGACGGGGTCATCGATCTGAACGGCGTCGTGAAGGCGCTGGCGATCGAGCGCTCCGGAGAGACGCTCGGTTCGAACTGGATCGTGAACGCGGGGGGCGACATCCTCATCTCCGGAGCCGACCGGGTGGTCGGAATCGTCGACCCGGCCGATCGCGACACCCTGCTCTGCTCGCTCGTTCTCGCCGGCCGGCGCCGCGCGATCGCCACTTCGGGAAGTGCCGAGCGCGGCGACCATATCTGGGGGCGCCCAGCGGAGTTCGCCCAGGTGACGGTGGTCGCCGACGACATCATGACCGCCGACGTGCTCGCGACGGCGATCATTGCCGGCGGCTCGCCGACCCTCGACGATGTGACGGCGCGATTCGATGTCGACGTGTTGACCGTGGATCGTGAGGGTCTGCTGAGAGCGACTCCGGGCATCCGCACCGCGCTCGCGACGGGGCAGCCGAACTCCGCCAAAACAGAGGAGTCGCTCTAGCGGCCGAAATCTTCCTGCAGATCCATCGAGCGATTCGCGACCCTGTCGGCGCGGGCGTTCTGAAGGCGGGGAACCCATTCGAATCTCACCGGCGTCCCGGTCAGGAGCGCACGCGCTTCAGCGGCGAGTTCTGCCATGTCGGGGTGCTTGATCTTCCAGCGCCCCGACATCTGTTCGACGACGAGCTTAGAGTCCATCCGCACGTGGAGCTCGGCGTCCGGGTCGATGAGGAGAGCCTTACGAATTCCTTCGACGAGCGCCGTGTACTCGGCGACGTTGTTGGTCGCATGACCGAGGAAGCGGCCGACCTCCGCGAGGATCTCCCCCGTCGACGCGTCGATGACGACCGACCCGCTCGCCGCTATTCCGGGATTGCCCCGCGAGCCGCCATCGGCCTCGATGATCAACAGGCGCGCCATTAGAGACCCGACTCGTTCGTCCGCACGAGGATCGCGCTGCTGTCAGGACAGAGCAACACCTCGTCTGCCGCCGCCGCCCGAATGACCTGCATGTCGTTCTCATTGAGTTTGACGCCGCTGGCACTCGAGACACCGCCGCGAAGGAGTGACGCCCCGAGGCCGTAACGATCGCGCTGGCGTTCGTAGAGCGCAAGCAGATCGGGCGGCAGCTTTGCGGCGAGAGTTGCACGGTTCGCCGCTGCGTGGGTGCGCTCGCTCACCAGCACTCCGAGGGCTGAGTCGCGTTCGGACTCGGAGGCCGCGATCCTTCGCTCCACGTCGGCGATCGCCGCCGCGAGCCTCCCCGCATTCGACTCGAGCTCCTCGAGCCGCTCCATGACATTGAGCTCGATCTCCTCGAGATCGAATTGTCGCTTCCGCAGCCCGGCGAGTTCACTCTCGAGGCCGGCGACATCCTTCACAGAGGATGACCCCTGAAGCCGATCGGTGTCACGGGTGATTCGCGCCTCGACGACGGCGACATCCGACTCGATCCGCCCGAGTTCGAGCTTCGCATCTTCGACGGCGCCGGTAGCGCCGAGCTGCTCGATCCGCAGCGCGCCGACTTCGCTTGCGAGGCCAACGAGCACTGCGAGCTCGGGCGACGTCTTCGCGCGATAGTCGAGCTGCGTCAGGCGGGTGTCGATGGCCTGCAGCTCGAGGAGGTGTGTCTGGTCGTCCGGACTTGCTTTCAATGCCATGGGGTCTCACGAGTCTTCATAGTGGTGGTCGGCTGGGCTGGGAAGAGCGCACGGCGCGGCTACTGCACGATCGTGAAGTCCCAGGGATCCGTGCGGAGGTCGCTCACCGTGACCGTGATCGACGGCAGTTGCGCGCGGAGTTCGTCCGCCGCGGTGTCGAGCCACAGCCATTCACTCGCCCAGTGTGAGACGTCGATCAGCGTCGGCCCACCGATGAGACGCGCGTCTTCTCGAAAGGCGGATGCCGGATGAAAACGCAAGTCAGACGTGATGTAGACGTCTGCACCGAGCACCGCGGGCTCTGCGAGGAATGCATCCCCGGCGCCAGCGCAGAGTGCAACGGTCTCGATCCGACGGTCGAAATCACCGGAGACCCGGATGCCGGATGCGGTCGGCGGAAGCAGGTCACCGAGCCGGCGGGCGAGCCTTCCGAGCGTGGTCGGCTCGGCGAGTCGTCCGACTCGCCCGCTTCCCCGGTGCGGCGAGTCGCCGACGACGATCGGTAGGGCGTCGACGAGACCGATCCGATGGGCGAGCTCTGCCGACGTGCCGGTCTCGACGGTATCGGCGTTCGTATGCGCGGAGACGAGCGCGCATCCGCCACGGATGAGATTCGCGAGCACCGCCCCCTTGAACCCAGTCTCCGCAACCGACGTGACGCCGCGCAGCAGGAGGGGATGATGCACGAGCAGTAGTTGGGCGCCGAGGGTGATCGCCTCATCCGCAACATCCGGAACAGCATCGACCGCAAGGTGAATGGCGGTGACGGCGGCCGCCGGGTCGCCGGAGATCAGTCCCGCCGCGTCCCACTGCTCGGCCCCCGATATCGGCCAGAGTCGTTCGATGACGGAACAGATGTCGGCGACGGTGGTTGGCATAGTTTCGAGTCTAGTTTCGTGGTTTCTCGTTGTGCGGTCGGAAGATGATGACAGCGGTCGTCTCAGCCGGTCGGTGGATCGAACTTCTGCTCGTCGCCGGCCACGGGCGGCGGATATCGCACTGCGTCCTCGCCCCCGCCGACGCGCGGCAACCGTGCCGGTTCGACGAGGTCGTACACGATCGACGGCGTGCTCACCGCCGGGGCTGGTGCGGCCGTTGCCGGAACGAAGGTCGATCGGAACCCGTCTCGGGCCCCCGGCACGATGACCGGTCGTCCGGTTGGGGCCGGCAGTCCGGAGAGCTGTTCCCGCAGCGGCGGCCAGAGTGACTCGGGCGGTTGGGGTGGCTCGAGCGGTTGGGGTGGCTCGGGCGGTTGGGGTGGCTCGGGCGGCCCGGGCGGCTCGGGCGATTCACCACGGCCGGATGCGACATCCGCAGTCTGCTGCTCGACAACTGGGGCCGTCGGTGTCGGCGCGATGCGCGAGAGCTCCTCGGCGAGGGCAGCGGCGAGATCGTCGTCGTCCCACACTTCTGCCATGCCCAAAATAATAGGGCTTCTGACGAAGTCGATCGGATTCACCGCCGCCGTCAGCCCCCGCACCACAGGGCGTTAGTGTTGCGCTTTGGCCGTTGCGCTGTTTTTCTCGACGGTCCGGCGGAGTGCATCCATCAGATCCAGAACCTCTCCTCCGCCTTCTGCAGTCTCGGGCTCTTCGCCGAACGTCGCCGCCGTGTAGACGGCGAGCTTCGCGCCGAGGAGCTTCTGGAGTTCCCGTTGATAGTCGTCGGTGAACTTCTCCGGACTGAAGTCCGACGCGAAGCCGTCGACGAGCGCGGTCGATATCTCCAGTTCTTTCGCTGTGACCGGTCTCGGTTCCGCAAGCGCCGGAAATGCCGCTTTCCGAACCTCGTCGTCCGAGAGGAGCGATTGGAGCAACAGCACGTCGCCGTGAAGTAGCTCCGGTGGAAAGTGATCGGATCCAATTGATCGCTCGGCACGAATTCGACGAACTCGATCTCGCGGCTTTTCTCCGCCGTAAGCGCCGACAGGTCTTTCTCAGTCGGCACGACGGTGCGTTCCCCATCGTCGAATGCTTTGTCGGTGTGGTCGTAGGCGACGATCTTGCCGCAGATTTCGCACCGACGCGGGTACTCGATCCGGCCCCGTCCTTGTCGTGCACCCGGTGAAGCGAGATGTCGTGGTCTTCGGTTGCGCTCTAGAGCTTCACCGGCTCGTTGACGAGTCCGAAAGTGATGGCGCCGGTCCAGATTGCTCTCATGCACCCATTCGATAGGGGGATCGCCCGGGCACAACCTCTTGTCTCTCGTCGGCGGCGGCGTACCTTCACTCGCATACCGGCGAGCACGAAGAAGGACACCGAGAGAGTAAGCGTCGATGGTCGCCGACTCACGCCGACCAGTCTGGAAAGGGTGCTTTACCCGTCATCCGGCGCGGTGAAGGGTACCGTTCTCGCGTACTACGCGGAAATCGCCCCCTTTCTCATCGCCCATGCTGAAGGCCGCCCGACCACGCGAAAGCGCTGGGTGAATGGGGTCGGAACACCCGATCATCCCGGCGCGATGTTGTTCCAGAAGAAGCTCGACGAGTCGACCCCGTCGTGGGTGAGGCGCGGCGCGATCGAACACCGGGATCGCAGCAGTGAGTATCCGCTCGTCGACGACCGGGCGACGCTCACCCGGCTCGGTCAGACAGCGACCCTCGAACTTCACCTGCCGCAGTGGCGGTTCGGGCGCACCGGTATGCGCCGAAATCCCGACCGACTGGTGCTTGATCTGAACCCCGGCGAGGGCGCCGTGCTGCTGGAGTGTGCCGAGGTCGCGCGCTACGCCCGCGAGATCCTTGACAGTATGGGGCTCGCTGCCCTCCCGGTAACGATCGGGAGCACGGGCATCCACCTGTATGCGGCGCTCGATGGGCGTCAGGGTTCCGACGAGGTGTCTCGCGTGGCCCACGAATTGGCGAGGACGCTCGAAGCCAACTGTGGCGGCGCCGCGAACCTGGCGTGAACTCGCCTCGAAATCGCTCTCACAGCTCGACTATCGCGAGGTGCTTCGCCGCGTCAGGCGTCGAGGCGATCGGCTCGCGAGTCTGGTGCCGGGCCGGGTCGAGTCGATGGTCGACGGCCCGAAGGCTGACCCGGCGGGTGGGCGCTCGCCCGATCGGCTCGCCGACTATCGGAGAAAACGATCGGCGGAAAAGACTCCTGAGCCGGTGACGGCCGAACGGGCGAAGACAACGGATGGGCGCTCCTTCATCATCCAGGAATATCACGCACGCCGCCTCCATTCCGATTTGCGGCTCGAGCACGACGGTGTGCTCGTGAGCTGGGCACTCCCGAAAGGCGTATCGACCGAACCGAAAAAGAACCATCTCGTGGTGCAGAGGGAGGACCCGCCGCTCGAATACGGCACGGTCGAGGGAACGATTCCCGCTGGCCAGTGCGGCGGCGGCGAGGTCACCATCTGGGACGCCGCGACTCACGACCTCGAGAAGTGGCGGGATGGCAAGAAGATTATCGCGACGCTCAGAGGAAGAAAGGGTGGCGGACCCGGGTCGCCGCGACGACTCGCGCTCATCCACACCGGCCAGTTGAGCCGGCTCATCCACCTCAAGAAGGAAGCCGCCGGCGTTTCGAACGTCGACGCTACCGTCGAGTGACGAGCGCTCCCCTCCGGGTGTAATTTTATTTCGAAATAATTTGTAAGATTGTCGCGGCGTCAACAGGAGAGTAACGCTCACCTACCACCCGAGAGTCACGTCTCTCGATGACAGTCCTAGGAGTCGACGTGGGAAAGCTTCTGTACGGTCCGACGATCGAAGTGATCTTCGACGACCGTGTGCTGGCACATCTTCAGCTCGTCATCGGCCTCAAACTGCGCCGTGGAGAAAGCTTCTTCTTCTCGTGGCGTGACGAGCAAAGTGTCGGTGACGGACGAAGCGTCATCTGGCTCGACCCATCGATCCCACTCGTCTTCCGCTATTACGGTGGCCGCATGCCCAAGATCAACCGCGAGTGGCTCGAAACCATGACAGCGTCGTCCAACAGTGCGCAGGGACTGCAACTCACCGATGAGGTCGGTGCCCTCGGCAAGACGACCGAGGAATGATCGAGACGCGAATCCAATACTCGTATGCGACAACGGCTGATTCCGCGACACCCCCGGCGTCGGAAGGCGATCTGACTTTCGGCAACGCGACCGCTGACGCGGAAGACGTAACCCCGTCTGAGTAGGTTCGCTCAGGCGAGGTACGAGTGCAGTTCTTCGCTACGAAGTCGCTTGAGGCTGCGAGTCTCGAGCTGGCGCACACGCTCCCGGGTGATCCCGTAAAGCTCACCGACCTCGTCGAGGGTCATCGCCTGGCGCCCGTCGAGACCGAATCGAAGCCGGATCACTGTCGCGTCCCGCTGTGGAAGCGCATCGAGCCGACGGGTGATGTCATCGTGGCGGAAGTCCAATTCCACGGCCTCAAAAGGTTCGGCGCTGTTGGCATCCTCGATCAGATCGCCGAGTTCGGCTGTGCCGTCCTCACCGACCGGTAATCCGAGCGACACCGTGTCGTGCTCTGTGCGCTGAAGTTTCAACACTTCCTCGGTGCTGATCTGCGCGGCCTCTGCAAGCTCGAGCAGGGTGGGGACCCTACCGAGCTCACCCCCCAGGTCACGGCGGATGCGATCGAGCTTCTCGATCTTCTCGACGGTATGCACCGGGATACGGATGAGGCGGCTCGCATCGGCGATTCCACGAAGGATCGATTGCCGAATCCACCAGGTTGCGTAGGTGGAGAACTTATTGCCGGTCATGTAGTCAAACTTCTCGACCGCGCGAACGAGCCCGAGGTTGCCCTCCTGGATGACGTCCATGATCGGAAGACCACGCCCCGCGTAGCGCTTGGCGATACTGACCACCAGGCGGAGATTCGCGTGGACGAAGTGTTCGTACGCGGAGGCGCCATCGCGCGTGAGATAGGTGAGTTCGCGCTTCTCTTTTCCGCTGAGGTCCGGGTTTCCGGCAAGACGTTCTCCGGCAAGTACGCCGACCTCGATGCGATGGGCGAGCTGCACCTCCTCCTCGGCGGTGAGCAGTCGCGCCCGCCCGATCCGCTGGAGATAGTCACGGAGTGGGTCGACCGAGACCTCCGCTGAGCGACGCCCGCTGGCAGAAAAGCGCTCGCTGTAGTCGTTAGCCGCGATAGTCATGAGACCCCCAAAATTGGTTACATCCGCTGGTATTGACCAGAGTATGTGACAGGACTAAGGGGTCGGCAGGGGCTTGACAAAGGGAGCGGCGTGACTTAGGAGTTACCTCGACGGCGCCGATCACGCGGTGCTGTTCGCGTGTCCGAGACGTGCCGCCGAGACCTTCGTCACCGAGCACCGAGTGTCGCGGGTGATGACCACCATGTCGACGCCGTTGGAGTGCCGGAGTACGACGAGTTCGGGGACGCCGGACGCCTGGAGGGTTCCCGTCTGGTGCGCCGAGATCCAGAACCTCGAACGAGGCGCCGCGGCGCTGGATGAAACCGAGAACCTTGCCCGGCGACTGATCGCTCGACCGGCCATCGGCGACGCGCCACCCGTGATCGGAGATGCTGCTCACCTGCAGCTCATCCACGGGGCAGTGCGTGTGTGCTGTTCATCGCCGAACCTTCCGGATACGAACTCACCGGCAGACGGCGAAGATGGCGACGGCACGTCATTTCGGCCTGAGCTTCGGTTCTGACTCAACGCTGAACGTCAGTCAGAAAACGCTCAAGGGATTGATCTGTCAGTGATGTCATCGCGCAAAATTCGAGTTCGCGCGGCGCGGAGGAACGAACGTCAGGCAGCGCGAAACACGACCATTTTCACGGTGAACAGTTGACGGATCTCACCCTTACTCGTTTTGGTCTCGCTGTGCAGTGAGATCGTACCGCGGTCGGATCGGCTCCTCGACGGCACGATCGACTCGATAACCGACTCCACGTGAAGGGTGTCACCCGGCCTCGTCGCGGTCGGCCAGGAGAGGTCTCCCCCTCCGCCGATGAGACCATCCGCCAGCGGAATTCCGCTCCGAACGAGCAGGCTCATGGTGATGGCGGCGGTGTGCCACCCGCTTGCGGCGAGCCCTCCGAAGAACGTGTGCTTCGCTGCCTCGGCGTCGAGGTGGAAGACCTGTGGGTCGTATTCGCTCGCGAACGCCACGATCTCCTCAGCCGTGACAGTGCGTTCCCCGGTGACGAAGGTGTCGCCGACGCTCAGATCGTCGAGGTACAGGAGCTGCTGTTCTGAATCCATGGAAGTCCTCATTCGCCGGTCTCACCCATTCTGCGCCAGTCAGGGCTACATTGCGGTGACATGAAAGCTGCACAGATCACCACTCTCGATGGACCGAAAGCCCTGGAGATTGTGGACGTCCCGATGCCGGTTCCCGGCCAGCGTGACGTCCTCATCGGTGTCAGAGCCGCGGGCGTCTCGTTCCCGGAGCTCCTCCAGACCCGAGGTCAGTACCAGGACAAGCCGCCGTTGCCCTATGTTCCGGGAGCCGAGGTCGCCGGTGAGGTGATCAGCGCTCCCGACGGATCGGGCTTCTCCCTCGGTGATCGAGTCGCGGCGTTCACGATCCGTGGCGGCTTCGCCGAACGGGCGATCGCCGATGCGACCCTCACCTTTCACCTCCCGAGGAACGTGACCTTCGAGCAGGGTGCGGGCCTCGGACTCAACTACCTGACCGCATATTTCGGGCTAGTGGAGCGGGGGCGATTGGTCGTTGGCGAGTCCGTGCTCGTGCACGGCGCGGCGGGAGGCGTAGGCACAGCCGCCATCCAGATCGCGAAGGCATTCGGTGCCGGACGGGTCACCGGGATCGTCTCGAACGACGCGAAAGGGGCGATCGCCCTGGCAGCCGGGGCTGACGACTTCGTGCTCGTCGACGGGTTCAGGGCGGCTGTCGCCGCTGCCGGCAATGTGGATATCGTCGTCGACCCCGTCGGTGGCGATCGATTCACCGACTCCCTGCGTTGCCTGAGAGACGACGGTCGCTTGCTCGTGATCGGTTTCACCGCCGGCGAAATCCCGACGGTGCAGGTCAACCGTCTGCTCCTGAACAACGTCTCGGTCGTCGGAGTCGGCTGGGGTGCCTACATCCGCACGCGCCCGGGATACGCCGCTCAGCAGTGGTCGGCCATCCTTCCTCACATCGAGAGCGGCGCGCTTTCGCCCGTCGTCGGTTCCGTCCACACGCTCGAGGATGCGGCCGAAGCACTCATCGAACTCGATGAGCGCCGCGCTACGGGCAAGGTCGTACTCTCACTACCGGAAACGAGCGGATAGTGACCGCGGATCGAGGGCCGGCGAGAGCGAGCAACAGTGCCCGGGAGGAGGTCGAACAGGATCGATACGTCGGAGACGTCGACCTCACACACTGGTACACGCCGCTCGGGGGATCTCTCGTGCGGTTCGCCCGATTCATCACAGGACGACTCGGGCCGAACGCGAGCCTCATCATCACCCTTATCGTCGGGGGGCTCATCGCCCTCCTTCTCAGCTTCGTGGCCGCTCGGGTCTACGACGCGGTGACCGACAGGGATGGCGTCGCTGGTCTCGATCGTCCGCTGCTCGACCTCGCGCTGCGTCTCCGCTCCCCGACACTCGACTCTGTGGTGACCGACTTCACGAACATCGCCGGACCGATCGGGATGCCGATCCTCGCCGTCGTCGCGTTGCTCATCCTCGGGATCGCGCGCCATTCGTGGGCTCCTGTCATCCTCATCGCCGCATCCGGAATTGGTTCTCTGCTGATGACGATCGCCGGCAAAGACATCATCGGGCGCGATCGCCCCCCGCTGGTCGACGCCGTTCGACCCTACGAATACTCTCCGTCGTTTCCGAGCGGACACACCCTCAATGCGACCGTCATCGCGGGGATCATCGCGTATTTGCTGATCCTCCGAATCCGGCACGTAAGTGCTCGCATCGTTGCGGTGGCGATCGCCGTCCTCTTCGCTCTGGCGATCGGGCTCAGCCGAGTGTTTCTCGGACACCACTGGTTCACCGATGTGCTCGCCGGCTGGATCCTCGGTGCGGCCTGGCTAGCTCTGGTGATAATGACCCATCGGCTCTATCTCACGACACGAAAAACGGGAGGGCTGCAGCGGGATGCTCACGCTCTCGCTGATGGGTTGACCGGCTGACGGGTCGACCGGCTGACGGGCCGACCGGCTGACGGTCAGGTGTCAGCCGGCACTCGCACGGTGAGACCACCGGCAACGGCCCACGTCTTGAGAGCGGTCGCGGTGCCGAACGAAACGCCCTTGAGTTCGATGTCGTCGGCTCGGTCGAGACGCACGATGACCTCCTGGCCTTTGACATAGCGAATCACGCGCGCGTCCTTGGCCAGGGAGAGCAGCGTGCGGCCCGCCTCAATTCGACGCGGCACCCCGTTCTCTCCGAGCACCCTTCCGATGATCTGAGCCCACCCACGTCGTGCCGAAACATACTCGCCATAAGCGCTTCATAGATTGATCGAATCCGAGTCAGTCACGAGCCGCGGACGCACTTATCGCCGCGCCGAAGGAGATCCAATGAGTGGAAATGCAGTCCGCCTCCAGGTCATCAAGGATGTCGAGGCCCACGTGCCTCCCGTCGTCAGCTTCGACGAGAAGGGGGGAACCCCCTACGCCCAAGTGTCCTACCCGCTCACCGGTCTCACCGCCGAGAAACACGACAGCTTCTTCGAGCCCGTGGGTGACGGGACGGCCCCGCGCGGAGTTCGCCGGTAAGACCCTCGTGCAGGGTGAGCCGGACGCATCCAGCCTCCCGAACGGTGGACTCCGCAACACCTTCGAGGCACGCGGCAACACCGGATGGGATGCCACGAGTCCCGCCGCTGCGATCACAGCTGGCGATGGGCGAGCACGCCGAACGCATCCTCAGGCTGTTTGGGCACGACGATCTCGACCACGTCGTCTCGTTCCGCGGACTCGAGAAGGAATACTTCCTCGTCGACCGCCATTTCTCCCTTGCCCGCCCCGACCGGCTGAACGCCGGGCGTTCCCTCTTTGGCTCGAAGCCGCTGAAGGGTCAGGAGTTCGATGACCACTACTTCGGCGCCATCCCCGAGCGAGTGTTCGCCTTCATGATGGACACCGAGCATGAGCTGTTCAAACTCGGGATCCCGGCGAGGACACGGCACAACGAGGTAGCCCCCGCACAGTTCGAGATCGCGCCGATGTTCGAACGCGGCAACATCGCCGCCGACCACCAACAGTTGCTCATGACGACGTTCAAGACCATCGCGAAGAAGCATGGCATGGAGTGCCTGTTTCACGAGAAGCCGTTCCAGAGGGTCAACGGTTCCGGCAAGCAGGTGAACTTCTCGCTTGGCAGCAACGAGCTCGGCAGTCTCTTCGTGCCAGGCGACAACCCGCATGACAACGCCCCGTTCCTCGTCTTCTGCGCCGCCGTGCAGAACGTACTGACCGACATCATCAACGAGGATCGCGTCGTCGTCTTCAACGGGACGGCTACGCGGATGCCTGGCCCACCGAGACGGAGAAGCGTGGCCTCGCCAACCTGAGGACCACCCTCGACGCGCTCCCGGAGCTGAT
>JAYVNU010000148.1:0-4896 GCA_043758345.1 Lacisediminihabitans sp. | reverse complement strand
CTCGCTGCTCACTCCGCCAAAACTGCGCACCGATCCGGTGCGGGCGGGCAATGGGTCCGAACGGTTCACCGACCCGCGCGCCCTCTTCTGGCAGTGCGCCAACTCCTTTCTCGCCTCATTCAAGATCTGGAACGTCGCGACGGTCGGCGGTAACATCGCGCTCGCTCTTCCGGCCGGTCCGATGACCTCTCTCGCGGCCTCGCTCGACGCGGTCGCCGTGATCTGGGCGCCGCACGGAAGCGAGCGGCGGATGCCCGTTGCCGAGTTCGTCACCGGAGTGCTGACGACGGACCTCCGCGACGGCGAGATCCTGCGCGAGATCCTGATTCCGTCGACATCGCTGTCGGCGCGCACCGGATTGCGTCGCATCGCGCTGAACGCCCTCGGGCGCACCGGAACGCTGGTGATCGCGCGGGTGGACGAGGGCGGCGAAACAGTGTTTACGGTGAGCGGGGGCACGTCGCATCCGGAGCAGGCGCGTTTTGATCACCTTCCGACAGCAGCACAGCTCGAGCAGCGGCTGCGCACCATCGAGACCTGGTACACGGATGCCCATGGCGCGGCCGACTGGCGCGAGGCGATGACGGTACGGTTCGCCGAGCAGCTGCGGGTGGAACTGGGAGGGCCGCTGTGAATCCGAACAGAGCGGTGAGATTCTCGGTCAACGGTGCGCCGGTCGAAGCGGCTCCCGAGCCCGGCCAGGTGCTGCGTACGGTGCTGTGCGACCTCGACCACTTCGAGGCGAAGAAGGGGTGCGACAGTGGTGACTGCGGTGCCTGCACGGTGCTGCTCGATGGAGCCCCGATCCACTCCTGCCTGTATCCGGCCCATCGGCTCGAGGGCACCGAGGTGACGACGGTGTCCGGTCTCGGGACGCCGGAGCATCCGCATCCGCTGCAGACTGCGTTCGTGGATGCCGCCGGCTTCCAGTGCGGATTCTGCACCGCCGGGATGATCGTGACCGCGTCCACGTTCAGCGAGGACGACCGGGGCGATCTGGCCCGCCTGCTCAAGAGCAACATCTGCCGCTGCACCGGCTACCGCTCGATCCGCGATGCGATCTGCGGACAGAGCACGATGGTGGATGCCGCCCCCGGCACCGCGGCAGGCCAGTCCGTGCGCGCGCCCGCTGGCCTTCGCGTCGTGACCGGCCGCGAGGAGTACACCCTCGACCTCAAGACCACGGGTCTGCTGCACCTGGCCGTGCTGAAGAGCCCGCACGCGCACGCCCGCATCCTGTCGATCGACGCGACCGCCGCGCTCGCCCTCGATGGGGTTCACGCCGTGTTGACGCATAACGACTCCCCCGAGGTGCTGTTCTCGACCGGGCGTCACGAGATGCGGACGGACGACCCCGACGACACCCTCGTTCTCGACCCTGTACTGCGATTCATCGGCCAGCGCGTCGCAGCCGTCGTCGCCGAGACACCGGCTATCGCCGAGCACGCGCTCGCGCTCATCAAGGTCGAGTACGAGGTTCTGCCCGCCGTCTTCGATCCGTCGCTCGCGCGGTCGCCGGGGGCGCCCCTCGTGCACGGCGAGAAGGGCGGGGCGAACCGTATCTCGGCGCCCGAGCGCAACGTGCTCGCCCAGATGCACGGGGAGATGGGAGATGTGGATACCGCTCTCGCCGCCGCCGACGCCGTCGTCACCGGCACCTGGAAGACGCAGCGCATCAACCACGTGGCCCTCGAGACCCACGCGACGCGCGGCTGGCTGGACGCCGACGGCAGGCTCGTACTGCGCACCTCATCGCAGGTGCCCTACCTCGTTCGCGACGAGCTCTGTCACATCTTCGGCCTCGACCGTGACGCCATCAGGGTGTTCACCGCGCGCGTCGGCGGCGGATTCGGCGGCAAGCAGGAGCTGTTCACCGAAGACCTCGTCACCCTGGCTGTCGTGCGCACCGGCCGCGCGGTGCAGTACGAATTCAGCCGGGAAGACGAGTTCACGAACGCGGCGCCGCGGCACCCGATGACCGTCTCGGTAACCCTCGGGGCGACATCCGACGGCACGCTGACGGCGATGGCCATCGACGAACTGATGGACACCGGAGCCTACGGAAACCACGGCATCGGCGTGATGTACCACAGCGTCCACGAGTCGATCAGCGTGTATCGCTGCGCGAATAAGCGAGTGGATGCCGAATCGGTCTACACGAACAACCTCCCCTCCGGCGCCTTCCGCGGCTATGGTCTGGGGCAGGTGATCTTCGCCATCGAATCGGCGATGGATGAGCTTGCCCGCACCCTCGGCATAGACCCGTTCGAGCTTCGGCGCCGCAACGTCATCGTGCCCGGGGACACGATGACGGTCGTCGATCCGCACGAGGAGACCGACCTCCTCATCGGGTCCTACGGGCTCGACCAGTGTCTCGATCTGGTGCAGGAGGCGCTCACCTCATCCGCCGTGGAGCTGCCGGATGGTTCGACCTGGCGCACCGGAAGCGGCATGGCTCTGGCGATGATCGCCTCGCTCCCGCCGCGTGGTCACTACGCCGAGACGACGATCGCGCTGCTGCCAAACGGCGACTACGAGATCGGCGTCGGTACGGTCGAGTTCGGCAACGGCACGACGACGGTGCACGCGCAGCTCGCGGCCTCCGCGCTGAACACGACGGTCGACCGGATCCGCATCCGGCAGTCCGACACCGACATCGTCGGGTATGACACCGGGGCCTTCGGATCAGCCGGGGTCGTCGTCGCCGGGAAGGCCCTATACGCGGCATCCCTGTCCCTGGCGGAGCTCATGCTTGAGCGGGCATACGAGATTTCAGGCGTACGCGGCCTGCTCCGGGGCGACGGTGTCCTCTGCGATGGTCGCCTCGTGACGGCAGGGCGGCTGCTCGAACGCGGTCCGCTCGTGGCAACAGGACGCCACGACGGCACACCGCGAACGGTCGCGTTCAACGTGCACGGCTTCCGGGTGGCGGTGGATTCCGCGACCGGTGAGGTGCGCATCCTTCAGTCCGTGCAGGCGGCGGATGCCGGAACCGTACTGAACCCCGAACAACTGCGCGGCCAGGTCGAGGGTGCGACCGCGCAGGCGATCGGTACGGCGCTCTACGAGGAGATGCTGCTCGACGGCGCCGGGCGGGTCACGACGACGGCACTTCGCAATTACCACGTTCCGCGCTTCGCAGACGTGCCGGAGACGGAGGTGCTGTTCGCCGACACCTTCGATCCGCTCGGGCCGCTCGGCGCCAAATCGATGAGTGAGGCTCCCTACAATCCGGTCGCCCCGGCGCTCGCGAACGCGATCCGGGATGCGCTCGGAGTTCGTCCGCACGAGCTGCCGATGTCGCGCGATCGATTGTGGCGACTGGTCAATCGGCAAAATCCATAGCTACGCATGAAGTTTTCGGCACGAATCCGCGCCGGTGCGCCGATATCGACATGCTCCCCGTCGAATCCGGCCCGAGTGCCGCATCCGCTGCCTTCGCGCTATCGACTCTCGGCATCGCGAACATGATGATCACGACATACGGCTGGATTGCGAACACGCCCCGTGCACACATCACGAACGAGCGCGAAGGAATCTGCTCCGCTCATCGTGCTGACGCCGGCGGTCTGAGCCGCGCGCCCATGCCCGTGGCCCGCAACTCATGCACTTTGGCCGACCGGCGTCCGAAAAAGCCCGGATTCCCGAGGCTCGGCGACCGCCACCACCGCAATCAGCATGAGTTGTGCATCGATGGGCGTGCATACGGGCTCGGCACACCGCTAAGCGGAGGGTTAGCGTTGGGAGATGCCTGAAGAGACACTCCCGTCCAGCACGACCGTCGCTACCAGCGCTTCTGCCGCGAATGCACCGACGTCGCCCGCCGCAACGCCGTTCTCCTCCCTCGAGTCGTACATCGCGCTGCCCCGGGTCGAGGCGCTCGCCCTCTCCCCCGACGGCAGCCGAGCCATCGTCACCGTCGCAACGCTGTCGCCCGATGGAACGTCGTATCGGCGAGCGCTCTGGTCGACCCCGGCGGACGGCTCCGGTGCGGCCACACGCCTGACGCGGTCTTCGAAAGGCGAATCGGGGGTGGGGTTCACAGGCTCCGGTGACATCCTCTTCGTGTCGGCTCGCCCCGACTCGGACGCCGACAAAGACACCGAGGCCGCCCAGCTGTGGATGCTGCCCGCGGCCGGAGGTGAGGCGCAGGCCGTCACCCGTTTCGCCGGAGGCGTGTCGGGGATCGCGGCCACGGCATCCGCGAGCGACACGATCGTGATCTCCGCAGATCTCCTGCAGAGCGCCGACGACCTCGAGGCGGATGCTGTCACCAGGGCACTTCGCAAAGACAAGAAGGTCACCGCGATCCTGCACGAGAGCTATCCGGTGCGCTACTGGGACAGCGACCTCGGTCCGGCCGAACCGCACCTTCTCGCGCTCGACACGAGCGCGGTATGCGACGACACGCGTGCAACCGTCTCCGATTCGGCTGAAAAGCCAGCCCCCTACCCTTCCAACCTGCCTCGCCCGCGCGACCTCACCCCGCATCCCCGCCGAACCGCCGACACGGCCGGGCAGGTTCTCACTGCCGACGGGAAGACGCTCATCGCGTCCCTGTTCGTGCAGGAGCAGCGGTCGGGGCGCTATCGAATCGTCTCGCTCGACGTCGAAACGGGAGCGCACACCACGCTGTTCGACGAGGAACGCACCTACTTCGAGGTGCCGGCTGTCAGTAACGACGGGCGGCTCATCGCATTCGTGAGGGCGGACTACAGCACCCCTGACGGGCCAGCCGACCAGCAACTCTGGGTCGCGTCGATCGACGGATCCGACGCACGGCGCGTCGGGGACGGCTGGGACCGCTGGCCGACGAGCCTGGTCTTCGACGCGGATGACGCGTCCCTCATCGTTACCGCCGACGACGACGGGCGCGGTCCGATCTTCCGCGTCCCT
>JAYVNU010000147.1:0-14678 GCA_043758345.1 Lacisediminihabitans sp. | reverse complement strand
ACGTGATGCTCGCCCCGCGACCGACCACGGCGGGGGAGGTGTGGAGCACCAACTTCAGCACGGAGGATGCGGCATCCGCGATCCTGTCCGGGTTCATGCCCCGGGAGGTAGTGCTCGGGATGTCTGTGGCAACGAAGCACGAGGACTGGCAGCTCAGGCAGCAACGCACCGGCTGGCTGAATCAGGAGGTCGTCGGAATGTCTCAGCTGATCCAGGCTGCGCGGAACGAGGCTCGCACGCGCATCGAAGCGCACGCGACGCACACCGGCGGGGCGCACCTCGTCATCAACGAGATGGAACTCCGCGAGTTCGAGACGGAGTGCGGCCAAGACGGCGTCGACCTTCACGCCGAGGCGACCTTCATCGGAACGACGCTCATCCCCGTTCCTCAGTTTCGTGGAGGTCCCGCATCGTCACGCGTGATTACCGTGATCCCCCTGAAAGATCTGTGACTCGACAATGAACAACCTCGTCGCTTCGGCTCGTGAAAGGAACTCCCGTGTCTGACCCCTTCTCCGGTGTGACCCTGCCAGCGGATGCCCGCGCACGCCTTGCCGACGGGCGCAAGCACCTCTTCACCTCCGACCTCTCGGTCAACGAGTTTTTGCTCGTGCGGCAGGCCGGATTCCGACCGGTCGGGCTGGTGCTCGGTTCCAGCGTCTATCACGTCGGAATCCAGCTGCGGAAGTGGGGCCAGAACATGGAGCTCGACAAGCTCAGCGAGGCCATGTATCACGCGCGTGATCTCGCCATGACGCGAATGGAAGCCGAGGCGGATGCCCTCGGCGCAGACGGGATCGTCGGCGTTCGACTCGAGATCGAGTTCAAGGAGTACGGAAACGATCTGGCAGAATTCGTCGCCATCGGCACCGCCGTCGTCGCGGAGGAAAAACCCGACAATGGCACCTGGCGCAACAACAAGGGACTTCCGTTCACCTCCGACCTCTCCGGCCAGGATTTCTGGACGCTCATCCAGTCCGGATACCTTCCGCTCGGTCTCGTGATGGGCACCTGCGTGTACCACATCGCCCACCAGAGCATGATGTCTTCCCTCGGCAACATCGGCGCCAACGTCGAGATCCCGCAGTTCACCGAGGCCCTCTACGACGCCCGCGAACTCGCGATGGGCCGGATGCAGGCGGAGGCTGAGGCGCTCGATGCCGAAGGGATCGTCGGTGTGCAGCTACTCTCGCTCCCGCACCGCTGGGGCGGCCACACCACCGAATTCTTCGCGATCGGAACCGCGGTGCGGCCTCTTCGCGAGGATCACGTGATCGCAACTCCGAGTCTCGTTCTCCCGCTCACCGACGGCGGGCGTTGATGGTTGGCGCTTCCCTCGCCGGGGTAGCGCTTGCGGATGCCGACCCGCAGTCGTTCCTGGATGGTCTCGTCGAGAGCGTCGGACGCGCGCTGCCCGCGACACTGGCCGGAAGCGTGCTGACGGTCGAGCGCACCCGTTCCCTCGGCGACCGGCTCGCCGGTCGCCCCGGCACGATCGCCGGGCTCCGCCTTGTCGGCGCGAGCGAGACCATGTCCCTCGCCTATCAGCCCGGCCCGCGCTGGTCGGCCGAATCGGCACGCGTTTCCGGAGGCGTCATCATCTCCCGCCGAGCCCTGGCGCTTGGCGAATGGCTGACGGTGTTCGCGGGTCGCATCGCTGCCATTGCGGCGGATGCTGCCGGGGATTCGGCCGCGTCCGCCCGCGCGCTTCAGACGCTCGGTATCCAGCCGGCTGCGGCGGACATCCGCGTCGGTGAGGCAACACTCGAGGCAGACCTGCACGCGCTCAGCTCACGGGTCGACGACCGTGTGCCGCTCGAAGCAGCCGCCCTGGTGCGGCGCATAAGCGAGCTTCTGCTCGACACGCTTCCGAGGGTGGCCGGCAGCGGCGAGCCGGACATCATCGTTCGACGCACGGCGACGGCGTACCTTCCCGACACACTTCGCGCGTATCTCTCACTGCCGGCCGACTGGGCGGTCGACCATGTCTTCCCGGACGGCACGACTCCGGCCGGCGCGCTCGTCGCTCAGCTGTCTGCGCTCGAGTCAGCCGCGAGCAGGATGCGCGAATCAGCGGTCGAGCAGGATGCCTCCGCACTCCTCGTCAACGGTCGGTTCCTGTCAGACCGGTTCGCGACCTCGAGCCTCGACCTTCCGTGAGAGATTTTCGCTGAGCGATCTTCCCCGAGAGATCTGCGCTCAGCTCGTGCCGGAGTGCGACCGGTCGAGGTAACTCTTCGAACGGGCGACCTGTTGCTCGAGGGCGCCGACCGTGACGGCCATGTTCTCGACGGCTTTCGCCCGGTAACTGTCGATGGCATCCATCGTCGCGAAGACGTCGTCGAAGGCGTGCTGCAGAGTCTCGACGCTGACGCCCGACGACGCGGCCTGCTCGTGGATCATGCCGGTCTGCTGCTTGAGCAGCTCGCTGGTGCGGTCGATCATCGAATTGGTGGCCGCGTTCAGCGCCCCGATTTGATCGAGAACGAGCCGCTGGTTCGCGAGCGCCTGCGCGACGATGATCGCGGTTCGAAGGGCCGCGACCGTGGTCGTCCGTGCACGTTCGACACCCTTGATCAGTTCCAGGTTGTTTTTGCGGATCATGTCGAGCGCCAGATAACCCTGCACCGACACAGCGATCTGTGTCGTGAGGTCCTGTCTCCGCTGCCTGATGGGGAATAGTGCGTCGGCGGTGAGCGCGTCGGCGAGCCGGGGGTCGGTTGCACGAACTGCGATCGCACGAGCGGCCGTCGCGTCGTCGAGGGCGGCGGAGAGCGTCGCGTATTCGCCGAGCTTCCCCATCGTCGTCCAGAGGTTTGCGCGCTCCTGTTCGATGGCCGCATTGTCTTTGAGCAGCTCGTCCTGGCCGGAGATGAGTGCCCCGATGATCGCATCGAGCTGTTTCTGCGCCGACTGGTAGCGCTCGAAATAATGCTTGAGCCGGGTGGCACCCGGAATCATTCCGAGGATCTTCTTCGCGCCGGTCAGGTCGGCGCGGGCCGGATCGAGGTCGGTGATCGTCGTGCGGAGGTCGAGCAGCGTTTTGGCGACCTTCGCCTGCGGGGCGGCGGGAGCACCCCGTCCTCGCGCGGCGGCGAGGGATGACGACGGACGGTCGAGCATGCGACTCGACACCTCGGCGGAGGAGCGGATCTCCTGCTCTCCCATGTGCGTGATGTCGTCGATCTGCTTTGAGAACTCCGGACTCCCCGGCACCCTCCCCGCGAGATCCGCGACGAAGGAGTGTGCCTTGGCCTGCAACTCCGCGCGCTTCGCCGGGTCGAGGGCGACCATGCCGACCGCCTGCTCACCCTGCACCTCCGGGACCGCTGCGGGAGGTGAGAGCACGACTTCGGTGCTCGCGACCGGTTCGGGCGGAGTGAGGGGCTGGGTCAGGTCGAGTTCGGACATCGCGCTTCCTTCCGACGCAGAACGCGCCTGCACTAAGCGTATGACGACGGCCGTGGAAGTGGGGCTACTGTGCTGGAGGGATGACGCGAGAGGAGTCCGGCGATGAGCGAGACCGGCGACAGCGCTGCCTCCGACAGCGCAACGGCAGCGGACGCCGCAGCTGCTTCGGGCATCCCCGACCTGCTCGCGCGCGTGATCGCGCGGCTCGAGGTCGCCGGCGTGAAGAAGGAGTCGCTCGGCGTCATGCGGGAGCCTCGCAAGATCGCGATCTTCACCTCTGCAGCGCTGATGCAGCCGGCCGGAAGCGCCTGGCGGCTCGGCGTCATGCTGCTGGATGACGCGGGCCGGCTCTACTCGACAGGGTCGGTCACCCGCGCCGTCGAACCACTGCGCGGGGTGACCAACCAATCGATCGAAGCCGAGGAGCGGCGCGACATCCGACGGGCTGCGGCGCGTGGATCTTTCGCCGAGGGCGAGGTCATCAACTTCAGCTTCGCGCCGATCGCGACCGACCCGCCGAGCGTTGTCGCGGCATCCGGTGCCCTCTCCGTCGCCGAGGGCACCGTGATGGTGCGCCTCGGGACGGATGCGATAGTGCCGCTCGAAAAATACCTGAGCGATCGCGTCACCCTGCTGATCGGCGACTGAGAAAACCACGGCGACGGCGAAGAGGCCCGGATCGAGGAGGTGTTGATGATCGACGAGCAGGCCTTCAGGCGCGGCAGCGCGGCCTTCGTGATGTGGAACATCGCACAGACATTCGTCTTGTAGGTCTGATCGAATAGCTCGTCGCTGATGTCCTCGAGAGACTCGACGGGGAGCTGCTTGCCGGCGTTGTTGATGAGGATGTCGAGGCCGCCAAGCCCCTCGACCGCCTTTGCGACGAGCGCGCGGCAGTAGACGGCATCCATCACGTCGCCGGGGATCGCCACGGCGGTGCGGCCCTCCGCCTCGATGAGTTCGACCAGGTGCAGGGGATTCTTCTCCTCGACGGGGAGGTCGGAGATCGCGATATCCGCTCCCTCGCGTGCGCAGGCGATGGCGACAGCACCGCCGATACCGGAATCTCCTTCGGTGATGAGCGCGTTGCGCCCGGTGGGGCGCCCGGAGCCTCGATCGGCACCACCGCCATCCAGACCTGGGTGACGACGCACTACGCGGCGACGACGGTCGGCACCCCGACGGTCTACGAGCTGACGAAGTAGCTCGAGCGGAAGTGACGGCAGCAGGGCGTCAAACAAGAGTTCGGCATCCTGCTGTGGTCGGTTACTCTCTGAGCGAGCGCTTGTGGGCGTGCAGCGCCTTCACCCGCGCGTTCTCCTCCGTCACCTCGAAATGCACAGCCCGCTCGCGAACGAGCCACTCCGGCGGAGCCTGCAGCAGCGACTGGATCTCATCCGTCGTCATGACATCGCTCACGCCGCTGCGGGCAAGGCCCGAGTTCGAGATGCCGAGCTTGTGCGCGACCACGTCGCGCGGATGCGGACCGGTCCTGCGCAGTTCGACCAGCCACACCGGAGGATTCGCACTCAGCTCGTTGAACTCGTCGCGGCTGACACTTGACTGCTGAAACTGCGTGGGGGTTGCGGGCAGGTAGATCCCGAGCTTCTGGGCGGTGGTCGAGGCCTTCATCGTCTGGGAGGATTTCGCCGGCGTCATTCGACCAGCGTAGCCTGAGCGCATCGGCCGACCTGTGGTGCCGCGTCTCGCGGTATCCGCCGCGGAGAGGGGATGCGCGTGGACGTCGAACGCTTCACCATCGCCTTCGTCACGGGCGTCACCCTGACAAAGTGGACGACCGCCTGGCAGGAGCGAAATCCGAGGGTCCCCCTCGCGTTCGTGGCGACCGACGGTGAGTCGCAGGTCGCCGCGCTCCACCGCCGCGACGCCGACGTGAGCTTCGTCCGACTTCCGATCGCCGGCGACGGGCTGAGCGTCATCCCGCTGTACTCGGAGGTGCCGGTCGTGGTGCTGGCGAAGGATCATCCGCTCGCTGAGGCGTCGGGCATCACGCTCGAAGACCTTGCCGCGGAAGACCGGGTGAGCGACACTCTCGCCGCTGCGGAGGCCGTCGAGCTGGTCGCGGCGGGCGGCGGCATCCTGCTGCTTCCGCAGTCGATCGCTCGCGCAAACACGCGGAAGGATGTCGTGGCCCGCCCGGTCGTGGATGCCGCGGAGACCCGCATCGCGATCGCCTGGCTCGCCGACCGCACCACTGCCGAGATCGAGGAGTTCGTCGGCATCGTGCGTGGGCGAACGGCCAACAGCTCGCGTTCGCCGCAGGTGTCCGTCGTTGTCACGAAGCCGACGCCCAAGCCGCAGACCCGCAAGCCGAAGGCCATCACGGGTCGCACCCGCCCCCGAAAGCCTCGCCGCTGACCCGTCGCTGACCGGCGTTGAAATGCCCCGGTGACGTTGGTGCAGCCACATCCGGCCCAACATCACCGCTACGTTTCACCGTTTGGCGGCGAGGGAGTCAGGCCGCGCGCGCCGCGACCCGGTTGCGACGCCACGCGACGAGTCCCGCGATGAGGCCGGCGATGATGAAGCCGCCACCCACGATGTAGGCGGCGACCTTGACGCCGGGGATCGAGGCGGCGAAGTATCCGGTCACCGTGAGGAGAACTCCCCAGGCGAGCGCTCCGACCAGGTTCGCCGTGAGGAACCGCCCGTAGGGCATGCGGGCGATGCCGGCGACCGGCGGAACGAAGACCCTGCCCCAGGGGATGAAGCGTGCGACGACGACGGCCCACCATCCGAGCGCACGGTAGAAGCGCTCGGCCCGTTCGACGCCGCGGCGGATCCACGGGCCCTTGCGGCGGTCGAGGTAGGGCCGACCGTAGTGCCGCCCGAGGATGAAGCCGACCTGGTCACCGAGGAACGCGGCGATGCCGACCCCGATCGCGAGAACCCAGATGGTGAGGCCCGGGCTGTGTGCCGTGAGGATTCCGGCCGCGAAGAGGAGGGAGTCACCGGTGATGAACGGGACGAATACGCCGACGAACAGACCGGTTCCGGCGAAGACCAGACCCCAGACGATCGCGTAGAAGAGAATCGGACCGACGGCGTCGAACCAGCTCGCGACCTGTCCGTCGAGGGCGGCCATGTGGAGCATCCGGTGTCCTGTCGCTCGGGGTGATCAGTCGTCGACCGGCGCAATGTCGGCCCTGCCTCGGCCAGCGATGACGGCGGAACGCTCGGCGAGGCGGCGATGCACACCGGCCTGGGCCTCGTCGATCACGGCCGGGTCGAGGAACGCGTTCTCGTGTTCGCTCGTCCCATGGTGCTTCGCGATATAGGCATCGAGTGCCGGGCCCGACTCCCACGAGGTGATGAGGCTGTAGCGCGGCTCCGGCCCCCTGTGCCACACCGCGTGCCAGAAGCGCTGGGTATCGACGATGAGCTGCGAACCGGCGGGAAGCGCGATGCGGATCTCGGTGGCCGGGTTGAAGCGGTCTTCGCGCAGCGTCAAAAACGACTCCGGGTCATCCGAGAGGTTGAAGAATCCGCGGACGATCCATCCACTTCCGTCGGGATTCAGACGGTTGTTGTCGTCCTGGTGCAGGTTGTAGAGCGTGTCGGAGTAAATGTTCGGCTGCAATTCGATCACCCGACAGCGCCCGACATTCGCGCCCGACTCTTTGGCGCGAGCGGTCAGTCGGGGGGCTCGCGCGACCTGCGAGTCGATCCAGACGCCGTCCTTGTCGGTGCGCGGCGGCTCGTGATTCCAGAAGCCGTTGACCTCGAGCTCGCCTTTCGCGCTGGCGAGGGGCGCGAACCTGGTGTCGCCGGACGACTTCCAGTCGACGTATTCGAGCTCGTTCCACTCCGTCGGATCTGCGGCCTGGTCGCAACGATCCAGGATGACGAAACCCGTCTCGTCGAGAGCGGCGGACTTGATGTAGCTCATCGGTTCAATGGGCCCTTCCACGTAAGAGAGCCAGCGCGTTTTTACAGACCCAACTTAGGACACCCTAACACTCGACCCTGCCGCCGGACCGGGTCTAAAGTCCCATTCCGCGTCGATGGCAGGCGGCAGGAATTGCTGGGGCGCGAGTACCGTCGGCGGTGCGCGCGAATACAATCACAGCGAGGAAAGAATGAGGGATCATGGCGAAGGATGACGCGGACGGCTCGCAATTCGATCCACGGTTCGATCCGGCGTTCCAGCCCGGTTATGACCCGGACCGCACCCCCGCCCAAGCGGCGCCTCGACGTTCGCCGGAGCGCCAGTTCCAGCAGCAGGTTGACGCCTACGCTTCCTCACAGATCCAGGCGCCACCACAGGGGACAGCGGATCCGGGTGCGGTCGCCGTCATCGGTGCCGTCTCCGTCAGCGGCCCGGCGGTCGCGTCGAGTTCGACGACTGACCAGCCGACACGTCGCCGCGTCTCGAACCCGCTGACGATCGCCCTCTGGATTCTCAGTGCCGTGTTCGTCGCGGCGGGAATCTCCGGCCTCCGCCTCATCGGGGATCGGGTGACTCGACTGGGAGCGAATGGCGGTTTCGGCGGTGCCGACTATTACCTCCTGCAGTCGTACACGGTTGGAGCGCCGATGCTCATCGTGCTCGGTCTTGCGACGGCGACGGGAACGCTGTTCCTCTACGCCGCCCGGTGGAAGAAGCCGGAGTAGGTCTCAGGTCTGGCAGCTCGGACACCAGTAGATGTCTCGCAGCTGTAGTTCGTCGTCGCCGAGGGTTCCACGTTCGATCGTCGTTCCGCAGCGTCGGCAGGGTTTGCCGTCGCGACGGTTGACCCAGTCGGTCGCCCCACGGAGGGTGCCGGTGGTAGTGCGGTCGACCCGATCCTTGTTTGCGTCGATGAGGCGGTGCGCGAGGTCGACCAGCCGCGGGATGTCCGCGACTTCGCCGATCGGACGCGTCGGCAACACCCCGCGCAGGAAGCACAGCTCGTTGCGATACACGTTGCCGAGACCCGCCAGGTTTCTCTGGTCGAGCAGCGCGAGCCCAACGGCGCGGGAGGAGTCGGCGGTGAGACGCCGTTCGGCCTCTGCGGCATCCCAGCTCGGTCCGAGAAGGTCCGGTCCGAGGTAGCCGACGACGGAATGCTCCTCGGCGGTCGGCACCACCTCGAGCAGTCCGAGTTGGAAGCCGACGGCGGTCCAGTCATCCGTTGCCAGAATCGCGCGCGCCTGCCATTCCGGACGTCGCCACCGGGTGCCCTCGCGATAGAGGTGCCACGATCCCTCCATCTTCAGATGGCTGTGGATGGTCAGCTCCCCGATACGCATGAGGAGGTGTTTGCCATGGCTGACGACATCGTGGATGGTCTCGCCGGTCAGGTCGACGGTTGCGAACGCCGGAACGCGGATGTCGCAGCGCAGGACCGTCTTACCGGCCAGCGCCGAACTGAGGTTGGTCGCGGTGCGATAGACCGTGTCGCCCTCAGGCACGCAGTCTCAGCCCTTGCGGTGTGGCGTT
Source organism: Lacisediminihabitans sp. (assembly GCA_043758345.1). Taxonomy (GTDB): domain Bacteria; phylum Actinomycetota; class Actinomycetes; order Actinomycetales; family Microbacteriaceae; genus Lacisediminihabitans. The sequence continues at coordinate 5,824 of JAYVNU010000147.1, read as the reverse complement.
GAACCCGGCCTCGACCAGAGCGTCCCCGACGGGTGTGCCGATAACGAAGGTGCCGTCGACGCGCTCGACCCTCAACTTGCCGAGCGAGCGCCGGACTGTCGTGGCGAGGGATGCCGCAGCCACCTCGATCGCGCGCTGAGGGAGATCGAAGGTGAGCATCGTCTTACCGCCGCGCTCGATGTAGAGCGCGAGCGATCCGTCGACGATGACCACGAGTGCTCCCGCTTTCCGGCCGGGACGGTGACCGCGCTTGTCGCCCTCCGCTCCTTCGGGAGCCGCCGGCCAAGCGAGTGCTGCCCCGTACGGGTTGGCCGGATCCGTCGCCGCGAGGGTGAGGGCGGCCGGCGGCCGCTCGCTGTCGGGTTCGCGTGCGAACGAGCGCAGTCGGTCGACGGTGGCGCCGGTAGCGAACTGCGCGGCACCGAGACCTTCGACGAAGTATCCGCGGCGGGCGCGACCGCTCTCCTCGAAGCGGCTGAGCACGCGGTATGCGAGCGCGAAGCCGCCGCGGATGCCCTCGCTCACGACCGATCCGCGAGTCACGACCCCGTAGCGCTCGAGCAAGAGCTCGGCCGTCGCGACACCGCGTACCGTGGCATCTGGTTCCGACAGGGGGAGCAGTGACCAGCGGCCGGCGGCATTCGGCGGGCCCTGCTGACTGGGAAGTGCCGGCCGCGCGCGCCCGCGGTAGGCACGCGTGCGGGGTGCCGTTCTCGGTCGATTGGCCGTCGCGCCGAGCATCGCCCGCAGCGGGGTGAACGTGTCGTTGGTGACGAGCCCCTCCCAGACGAGCTCCCAGAGCGCGCCGAGCAACTCGCGATCGTCGGTGCTTCCGACCGAGTTCGACAGCTGCCGGAAGAAGAACGCGCCACCCCCGGCGAGGCTCGCGAGAATCGACCGCTGCAGCTCCGTCGTCTCGGCACCCGTCGGCTCGGGAAGCGTCAACGCCGCGGTGTCGGCGAGGTGCAGGCTGACCCAGCCGTCATTGCCCGGCAGCACGCCGCCGCCCGACCAGATCACTTCGCCGGATGCCGTCAGCTCATCGAGCATGACCGGCGAGTAGTCCTTCACCCGGGCTGGAAGCACGAGGGTCTCCCAGGCGGATGCCGGCAGCGCGACTCCGGCGAGCTGCTCGATGATCTGCGCGACACCGTCGGTGCCCCGAAGCGGGTCGGCGATGTGCTGCCAGGCCGGCAGGAAGCGACCGAGGGTCGCGGCATCCACCGGCTCGACCTCCTGGCGGAGGGCGGCCAGCGAGCGACTGCGCAGGCGACGGAGCACCTCGTTGTCACACCATTCGCTTCCGGATGCACCCGGGCGGAATTCGCCCTCGACCACCCTGCGCTGCGACGCGAGACGCCGGAGCGTGTCGAGCACGACCGCGCTTCCGAGTCCGAATCGTTCCGCCGCGGCTATCACGGTGAAGGGGCCGTGGGTGCGGGCGTAGCGGCTGATGAGGTCGCCGACCGGGTCTTCGACCGGCTCGATGAAGGCGGCGGGGATCCCGATCGGGAGCGGGGTGCCGAGGGCGTCGCGGAGGCGTGCGGCGTCTTCGATGACCGCCCAGCGTTCGGAGCCTGCGCGCCAGATGCGGTTGGAGCGGGCGAGGTCTGCGAGGGAGGCCGCGAGGGCGAATGCTGCATCCGGCTCGAGCCGCTCGAGGATCTCCGCCTCCGCCAGCGGCCCGAGCATGCGGAGTAGGTCGACGATGCCCTCGGCGTCACGGGCGCGGCGGTCGGGGGCAAGGCGCTGAAGTTCCAGCTCCGTCTGCTCGATCACCTGGGGATCGAGCAGCTCCCTGAGTTCCGCGCGGCCCAAAAGTTCGGCGAGCAGCGTCGAGTCGAGCGAGAGCGCGGCAGCACGACGTTCGGCCAGCGGGGAGTCGCCCTCGTACATGAACGCGGCGACATATCCGAACAACAGCGAGCGAGCGAAGGGCGACGCCTGTTCCGTCTCGACCTCGACGAGCCGGATGCGCCGCCCCTCGATCTGCTCGGCGATGTCTGTCAGCGCCGGAAGATCGTAGACGTCCTGAAGCACCTCGCGCACCGCCTCGAGGATGATCGGAAAGCTCGGGTATTTGCGGGCGACATCCAGAAGCTGGGAGGCCCGCTGGCGCTGCTGCCACAGTGGCGAGCGCTTGCCGGGGTTATAGCGGGGAAGCAGCAGGGCCCTCGCCGCACACTCGCGGAAGCGGGCGGCGAACAGCGCCGAACCGCCGACCTCTTCGGTCACGATGTCACGAAGCTCCGCCGGATCGAAGACGAACAGATCGAGGCCCGGTGGCTCACTCTCGGTGTCGGGAATGCGGAGGATGACGCCGTCGTCGCTGGCCATCGCCCCGCCGTCGATTCCGAATCGGAGTCGGATGCGCGCTCCGATCGCGAGAGCCCACGGGGCGTGCACCTGCATGCCGTAGGGGGAATGCATCACCACGCGCCAGTCACCCAGCTCGTCGCGGAAGCGCTCGACGACGAGGGTCTTGTCGGTCGGGACGTGCCCGGTCGCCTTCTTCTGGTCGTCGATGAAGGCGACGAGATTATTGACGGCCCGTTGATCGAGTCCCCCGGCCCTCACCCGATCCAGTGCCTCGGTGTTCGACACTGTCGCCACCTGGCGGGTGAACTCGCCGATCGCTTTGCCGAGCTCCATCGGGCGCCCGAGCCCGTCGCCGCGCCAGAACGGCACCTTGCCCGGCTGCCCGAACGCCGGCGACACGATCACGCGATCGTGCGTGATGTCTTCGATTCGCCAGCTCGTCGCCCCGAGCGCGAAAACGTCGCCGACCCGGGATTCGTAGACCATTTCCTCGTCGAGCTCACCGACCCGTCGCGGTCCGCCCTTGTCGCTCTCGCTGCCCACCATGAAGACGCCGAAGAGTCCGCGGTCGGGAATCGTGCCGCCCGAGGTTACCGCCAGACGTTGCGCACCTGGCCTCCCCGTGATCCGGCCGGAAACCCGATCCCAGACGATGCGCGGGCGGAGTTCGGCGAATTCGTCGGAGGGGTACAGCCCGCTCAGCAGGTCGAGCGTCGCGTCGTATGCCGACCGCGGAAGGGTCGCGAATGGCGCACAGCGGCGGACCGTCTCGTACCACTCCTCAACGTCGAGCGAGTCGAGGGCGACGGCCGCGACGGTCTGCTGCGCGAGCACATCGAGCGGATTCTGCGGGATTCGGAGCGCCTCGATGAGCCCGGCGGACATCCTCTCGCTGGCGACGGCGGAGTGGATGAGGTCGGCCCGATGCTTCGGGAAGATGATGCCACGCGACACTTCGCCAACCTGGTGCCCGGCCCGCCCGACGCGCTGCAGACCGCTTGCGACCGACGGCGGGGACTCGACCTGGATCACCAGGTCGACGGCCCCCATGTCGATGCCGAGTTCGAGCGACGAGGTGGCGACGACGCAGCGGAGACGTCCGGATTTCAGGTCATCTTCGATGAACGCGCGCTGGTCTTTCGAGACCGAGCCGTGGTGAGCACGCGCGAGCAGGCCCGCCGATCCGTTCGTTTGGCCGGCCTGCGCCACCTGCTGCGCAGGCGGACCCGTCGCGACGGAAACCAGTTCCGGCTCGGCCACCGACATTCGCTCGTCGTAGATCTCGTTCAGCCGCGCCGTCAGCCGCTCGGCGAGCCGACGCGAGTTGGCGAAGACGATCGTTGACCGATGCTCGAGGATGCGGTCGACGATCTGCTCCTCGACGTGAGGCCAGATCGATCCCTGCGCCGGTGTCGTGGAGGTGGCGGCCGACCCCTCGTGCACCGGCGCCGTTCCGAGCTCCGTCATGTCGTCGACCGGCACGACGACGGTGAGGTCGAACTTCTTCGTAGAGGGGGGAGAGACGATCGTCACGAGCGCACCGCCGGCGAGGAACCGCGCGACCTCCTCCTTCGGACGAACTGTCGCCGACAACCCGATGCGCTGGGCCGGCTTCTCGAGCAGCAGGTCGAGTCGCTCGAGCGAGAGCGCGAGGTGCGCACCCCGCTTCGTCGAGGCGACCGCGTGAACCTCGTCGATGATGATCGTGTCGACACCTTTCAGTGTCTCCCGCGCTGACGCGGTGAGCATCAGATAGAGGGATTCGGGCGTCGTGATGAGGATGTCGGGGGGCGTTCGCTGCAGCAGGCGGCGGTCGCCCGACGTCGTGTCGCCCGACCTGACTCCGACGGTGACGTCGGGGGGAGACATCCCGAGCCGGCGTGCTGTCTGGGTGATGCCGACGAGTGGGGCGCGCAGGTTGCGCTCGACGTCGACGCCGAGGGCTTTCAGCGGGGAGATGTAGAGAACGCGGGTGCGGTGATTTGGATCGTCCGGCGGCGGTGTCGTCGCGAGCCGATCGATCGCCCAGAGGAAGGCGGCGAGGGTTTTTCCCGAGCCGGTCGGGGCGACGACGAGGGCGTGCGACCCGGAGGTGATGGCCTCCCACGCGCCGAGCTGGGCTGGCGTCGGCGCGACGAAGGCCCCGTCGAACCACTGTCGGGTTGCCGGGGAGAAGCGCTCGAGCACGGTGCTCATGTCACCATTCTGGTCCGAGCCACCGACATCCCCGCGGCCGGGCCCGGATTCACAGCGCAGCGCGCCGCACTGAGAACGTCAGAACCACCCGGCCGCGCAGTCCACGCTCGGTCAACTTCGCATCTGCGGAGGCGGCATCCGCCGCATCGAACGCTGCGGCAACACGCAGGGTCGGCTTCCCTTCCGCTGTGCGGTCGGCGAGCTGCTGCAGCTGGGCGGTGTTCGGAACGACGCCGACAGCGAGCCCCGAGCTCCCCCGCGGTGGATCGGATGGCGCGCCCGCTGTTACCTAGACGCCGCCGTCGTGAACGGTGGCGATCGCATCGTCGCCCGCTCCGGCCGGATCGAACACCGCATCCACGCCAAGCCCTGAGAGGTCAGTCCCACGCTCGATGAACGTGGTCGCACCGAACGCGAGCAGTGCTTCACGATCGTCCGCGGAGCCGATCGCCGTCACGAGTGTGCCGCGCAGCGCAGCGAGCTCGACCGCATACCCACCGACGCCACCGGCCGCGCCGGTCACGAGCAGCGTCGATCCGGCAGTCGCGCCGGCGATGTCGATCGACTGGAGGGCCGTGAGGGCATTCAGCCCGATCGTCGTGAGGGAGGCAGGCGGGATCTTCTCGTCGGCGATCACGACGTTCTCTTCCTTCAGTGCGACGACACTCGCCTGCGTTCCGACACCGGTCGAGAACCAGGCGGAGAATCCGACGACATACTTTCCGACGAGCGATGCGTCGACGCCGTCGCCCACCGCGGTGATGTGACCCGCCAGATCCCAGCCGGTGATCCAGCGGCCGTCTTTCTGCGCCGGAATCCGGTCTCCGAACGCTCCGGAGCGCGCGCTCGCGTCGGCCGGATTGATGGTGGCGGCCTCGACCGCGATGAGTACCTCGCCGGGTGCTGGGGTCGGGTCCGGAAGGTCGATCGTCTTGATGACGTCGGGGCCACCGAGGGTGCTGAAGGTCACTGCTCGCATTGTCGAAATCTCCGTGTCGCGTCGGACTTTGCCGACAGGACCGACGATTGACGAGACACTCTCTTTTCGGTAGCAGGCACTATTGCTGTAGAGCAAGTACCCGGAGGTAAACGATGCTTAACGACGCGCCCGCGCACGGCGGCTACAACGCCCTTCTCGCCGGATGCCCTACCCGCGAGGTCCTCAACGCGCTCAGCGGCAAATGGGTCGGCCTCGTCGTCGTGGCCCTGACCGATGGAGCGCTCCGCTAGAGCGAGACCGCCCGAACGGTGGAGGGCGTCAGCCAGAAGATGCTGTCTCAGGCCCTGCGGCTCCTCGAACGCAACGGCA
>JAYVNU010000146.1:0-4936 GCA_043758345.1 Lacisediminihabitans sp. | reverse complement strand
GGCCCCACCGGTCGACCTCTGGGATCCGGCGCAGCACGACCAGAGTGAGATCGGGCGCTTTTGAGCAACACGATGACCATGCCGATCCGACTCCCGATCGACGGCGCGACACGTGTCGCCGTTCTCGGGGCCGGCAGCTGGGGCACCACCTTCGCCAAGGTGCTCGCCGACGGGGGAGCGGATGTCGCGCTCTGGGCGAGGCGCCCGGAGATCGCTCGCGAGATCACCCAGTCGAAGCGCAACAGCGACTACCTTCCGGGAATCAACCTCCCCCGCAACCTGTGGTCGAGTTCGCGCATCCCCGACGTTCTCGACGGGGCGGAGATCGTGTTCCTCTCCGTACCGAGCCAGTCGCTGCGGGAGAACCTGCGCATCGTTCGCGAACTGATACCGTCCGACGCGCTCGTCGTGAGCCTCATGAAGGGCGTCGAAACAGGCACGCGATTCCGCATGAGCGAGGTGATCGAGCAGGAGCTGCAGCTCGACCCCGGCCGGGTGGCCGTAGCGTCCGGCCCGAACCTCGCGCTCGAGATCGCCAAGGAGCAGCCGACGGCGGCGGTCGTGTCATCCACCAGCATGGAGACGGCGACGACCGTTGCCGCGATCGCGTCGAACCCCTACTTCCGCTCGTTCGTCAACACCGACGTCATCGGCACCGAATTCGGCGGCGTGCTGAAGAACCTCATTGCCGTCGCCATCGGCATCGTCGACGGCGTCGGCTACGGCGAGAACACCAAGGCGTCGATCATCACCCGCGGACTCGTCGAGATGACGGACTTCGCGGTCGCCTACGGAGGACTCCCGCAGACGCTCGCCGGCCTCGCCGGACTCGGCGACCTCATCGCCACCTGCGAATCGCCGCTGTCGCGCAATAACACGGCCGGCCGGTTGCTCGGGCAGGGCTACAGCTTCACCGACGTCGTCGCCCAGATGAACCAGACCGCCGAGGGACTCTCTTCGGTCGCGCCCGTGCTCGAACTGGCGGCCGCCCGCGGCGTCGACATGCCGATCGTCTCGCAGGTCGCCCTGGTGCTCGCGGGAACGATGAATCCGCGAGACATCGCCCCACACCTCACCACCGACTCGCGGCAGGCGTCGATCCTCGTCGAGTAGCCGGCCTGCGGCGAGGGCCCCGTGCTCTACCGCGTCGGGTTCTGACACCGCGTCGGGTTCTGACACTGCGTCGGGCTCTGATACTGCGTCGGGCTCGGCGTTGCGTCCGGCGGGTCTTGCTCCTCCTGCGGCGTCGGTCCGAGTTCGGTTTCACGATCGACCCGCCACGCTCCGGTTACGGCGTCGGGCTCGGTGTCGCGGTCGGCAGGCCCTGACTTCCGAGCACATCGGTGCACTCGTGCTTCGAACTCTGCGGGATACTCGCGACAGCCTGCGCTAATTCGGCGAGGATAATGGTGCCCTGCCCATTGGTCAGGGTGTCGTCGATGACGACCTGCGTCGCCGGCACGCGGCCGAACGTCGTGAAGATGTAGACGTGCGAGTTCTGCTTGTGCCGGAGCCAGTCGATGCCCTTGACCGTATAGCAGACGTCGCTGCTCGGCCCCGGGGGAGTGACGCCGCAGCGCAGCAGAACGGCCGCCGGATCTCCCCAGGCGCCGGTCGCCTGCGCATCCGTCTGCCGGAGTTGATACGTGGCGACGGCGTTCGGCAGTCTCACGATGATGTCCGCACATTTCGGATTGGTCGCGTTCGCGGCCGGATCCAGTGCGACGGTCGGGGCGCACGCGGCGAGCAGCGCGAGAACGAGCGGCACCAGGGCGGCGATCGCTGCGGTGCGGAGGGGGTGTTTCATCGAACTGAGGGTACCGCGGCGCCCGGCTCCCAAGCTGAACGCCGCCCCCGGTGCACAACTCATGCAGTTTGCACCGAGCAGGGCTCAGAGCGCACATTTTTGGCCGATTTAGGGCAATCCGCAGGAGTTATGCGCCGCGAGCAACGCGTTGTCGGCTCGGCGCGGTAATCCGTCCGGTGGTTCTCATCATTCAGGACGTTGTGGGGCGGATGTGGCGGATGGTGCGCCCGGGGTCACGCGCATCCCAGTGGTAACACTGGTCACACGACATCCTGAATGATGGAAGAACTGTCCGGGATGCCGCCCGCCTCGGTACGCGAATGACGTCGGGTTCACAACTCATGCAGTTTGCGGCGAGTCGGCACCGCACGCCCGCAATCCCGCGGGCGATTCGACGCCGCCGGCGAAACTGCATGAGTTGCGGACCTGCGACGGTGGCGACGACGAGGATGCGGCGCCGAGGCGTCGGCTAGCGTGTGAGGCATGCCGAACTTCCCGCCCGTGCCCGACTCGGGCCAGCCCGACACCCTGGCCGGCATCGGGGAAGTCGCGGTTCTCGCGCGGATCTTCCCGCGGCTTCCGGCGGCGGCCGCCCAGCTGGTCGGGCCGGGCGATGACGCCGCAGTCGTCGCAGCCCCGGACGGCCGCTTCGTCGTCACCACCGACATGATGATCGACGGACCGGATTTCCGCCGCGCCTGGTCGACCCCGCACGACCTCGGCTGGAAGGCGGCGGCGTCCAATCTGGCGGATATCGCGGCGATGGGCGCCGTACCGACGGCTCTCATCGTGGCTCTTGCCGCGCCATCCGACTCCCCGGTCTCCCTGCTCGAGGGCATCTCCGACGGGCTTCGCGACGCCTGCGTGGCACTCGCCCCTGGGTGTGGTGTCGTCGGCGGCGACCTCTCCGTCTCGCCGACGCTGACGATCGCGATCACGGCGTTCGGTGACCTCGAGGGCCGTGTGCCGGTGCTGAGATCCGGTGCTCGGCCGGGCGACATCGTCGCAGTGTCGGGAGTTCTGGGGGCGTCAGCCGCGGCCCTCGCGGTGCTGTTCGCGGAGGCCGTCGATGCGGACGGCGAACCGGATGTCGCCCTCGCCGAGGCTCTGAGACTCCGTACCGCCGCCCAGCTCGCCCCGCGTCCGCCGATCGCGTCGGGTGTTGTCGCGGCCATCGCGGGGGCGACGGCCATGCTCGACCTCAGCGACGGCCTCGCGATCGACGCGGGTCGGATGGCTAATGCCAGCGGCATCCGAATCGACTTCGACAGCGCGCTTCTCGGCCCGGATTCCGACCAAGCTCTCGCCGGGGGAGAGGATCATTCGTTGCTCGCCGCGTTTCCGCCGGATTCCCACCTGCCCGTCGAATTCCGCCCGATCGGGGTCTGCCTCGCCGGCGCGGGCATTTCGCTGGACGGAAACTCCTATGCCGCCATCGGCTGGGACCCGTATCGCAACTAAACCGGCGTCACCCACCACACGGTCGTGTCGCCGTAGTCCGAGCGCCGGTCGAGTTCGAGGCCGGTCGGCCAGAGCGGCTCGGGCGATCGCGACGAGCGCTCGACGCAGACCAGGGCATCCGGGTCGAGGCGTGGCAGCAGCGCCCGTAAAGCGAGGGCGAGTTCGTCCTCGGCGAGTTCGTACGGCGGATCGAGGAACACGAGGTCCCAGTCCTCGGGGTTCGAGACGAGGAACGACTGCACCATCCGAACGCTGACGTCGATGCGGAGGGAGGATCCGGATGGCGCGCGCCCCAGCACAGCGGACGCGTTCGCTCGGCAGGCGGATGCGCCAGGGCCGTTCATCTCCACGAGGCGCACGGTCGCAGCACCGCGACTCGCAGCCTCGAGCCCGAGCGCGCCCGTCCCTGCGTAGAGATCGAGAACGCGGGCGCCCTCGATCCGGCCGCGCGAGGAGAGCGCGGAGAAGATCGCCTCACGAACCCGATCGCTCGTCGGACGGGTGCCGGATGCCGGAGTCTTGAGAGTCGTGGAGCCAGCGAATCCGGAGATTATTCGAGTCATCGTAGGTCAACGCTAGCGGTCGGGATGTCGCCGGGGCCGTCGAATCCGCCGTTTACCCGTGTAACGGCGGAAGTGTATCGAGCCGCGGCCGTCCGACCGGTTAGCGTTGTCTCATGGCCGATTTCCGCACGCCTTTTCGGGCACTTAGTTTCCGACCGAAGCCGCCGACGACGGATTCCTCATCCGGCGACGGAGCCCTGCTGACATCCACCCGCTCCAGCCTGATCAACAACGCGATCTACATCGACGGTCTCCGTGTGGAAAGCCCGGCAACTCTCGCCGAGACGTACAGGGCGCTCGATGCGAATCCGGATGCGATGGCCTGGATCGGGCTCTACCGGCCGAGCGTCGCGGAGATCTCGTCGCTCGCCGCGGAATTCGGGCTGCACGAACTGGCGGTCGAGGACGCGATCCATGCGCACCAGCGACCCAAGATCGAACGCTACGGCGACACCCTCTTCATCGTGCTACGTGCCGCGCGCTATCTCGATGCGAAGGAGGAGGTCGAATTCGGCGAGCTCGACGTCTTCATCGGCAAGAACTTCGTCATCACCGTGCGACACAGCGAGTCCCCGGACCTGTCGTTCGTGCGGGCCCGTCTCGAGGGCACTCCGGAGTTGCTGGCGCGCGGGACGGAGGCCGTGCTGTACGCGATCCTGGATGCCGTCGTCGACGGATACGCGCCCGTCGTCTCCGGCCTCGCAACCGACATCTACGAGATCGAGACGCAGGTCTTCGACGGCGACCCACAGGTGTCCCGCCGCATCTACGAGCTCTCCCGGGAGGTCATCGACTTCGAACGGGCGGCGCGTCCGCTCGTCAAAATTCTCGACCTGCTGTCGGGCGGGTTCGAGAAGTACCACGTCGGGATCGACCTCCAGGAGTACCTGCGTGACGTCGCCGATCACGTCGCCGGCGTAACCGATCGAATCGAGGAGTTCCGCATCCTGCTGAGGGACATCCTCACCGTCAACGCCACGCTCGTCGCCCAGCGGCAGAACGAAGACATGCAGAAGGTCGGCGAGTCGAGCAACCAGCAGGCCGTGGAGGCACGCAAGATCTCGGCCTGGGCGGCCATCCTGTTCGCGCCGTCGATCATCTCCGG
>JAYVNU010000145.1:0-4947 GCA_043758345.1 Lacisediminihabitans sp. | reverse complement strand
CGCGACGGATGCCGTGGTCAGGATACCGGGGAGCACGAGGCAGAGGATGCCGACCACGACGACGATGCGCATGGCACGCACCATCCGCCGCCGACGCGGAACGCCTTCGGTGGGAACATACCCGGCAAGCTCGGGTTCGATTTCGTACTCGTCCATCGCCTCTCGATTGTCTCATCATCCGCGCGGAGTCGTGTATCGATTCGCATTTGCAGCGAGGACGCCGCCCCAGCCGCCGCGCGCGCGACCGTATTCCGGCTTCTAGTGCGAGCTGCCCTCCGACTCGATCTCGGTGCGGTCCCCGCTCCAGAGCGTGTGGAACGTGCCCGCCATGTCAACGCGCTTGTAGGTGTGCGCGCCGAAGAAGTCGCGGAGCCCCTGGGTGAGCGCTGCCGGAAGGCGGTCCGCGCGGAGTCCGTCGTAATACGAGAGTGACGACGAGAATGCCGGAGCGGGGATGCCGGCGGCGGCGGCGGTCGAGACCACGCGGCGCCAGGAGTCTTGCGCGCCAGCGATCGCATCGCGGAAGTACGGCGCGGTCAGCAGTGCCACGAGTCCAGCGTCATCCGCGTACGCCTCGGTTATGCGATTGAGGAACTGCGCCCGGATGATGCAGCCGCCGCGCCAGATCTTCGCGATGTCGCCCTTGTGGATGTCCCAGTTGTACTGCTCGGCACCGGCGACGATCTCGTCGAAACCCTGCGAGTAGGCGATGATCTTGGAGGCGTAGAGCGCGAGCCGCACGTCTTCGACGAAGGCATCGGTGTCGTCGACCGTCCAGGATTCGTCCGGACCGGGCAGGTCTGCCGCTGCCCTCCGCTGCGCGGGCTTCGACGACAGCGAGCGGGCGAACACCGCTTCGGCGATGCCGGAGACGGGGATGCCGAGATCCAGTGCCGTCTGCACCGTCCAGGCTCCGGTTCCCTTGGCTCCGGCCTGGTCGAGGATCACGTCGACGAGCGGCGTGCCGGTCTTCGCATCGACCTGCTTGAGCACCTCTGCGGTGATCTCGATCAGGTAGCTCTCGAGCTCGGTCTTGTTCCACGCGGTGAAGATCTCCGCGATCTCGGCCGGGCTCTTGTCCGTTCCGCGGCGGATCAGGTCGTAGGCCTCACCGATGAGCTGCATGTCGGCGTACTCGATGCCGTTGTGGATCATCTTGACGAAGTGGCCGGCGCCGTCGTGCCCGACGTGGGTCACGCACGGCTCGCCCTCGGCGACGGCGGCGATCGACTTGAGGATCGGGCCGAGGGTCACCCAGGACTCGTCGGATCCACCGGGCATGATCGACGGGCCGAGCAGTGCGCCCTCTTCGCCGCCGGAGATTCCCGCTCCGACGAAGTTGATACCGGTCTCGCGCACCGCCTTCTCGCGACGGATGGTGTCGGTGAACAGCGAATTGCCTCCGTCGACGATGATGTCGCCGGGCTCGAAGACCTTCGTCAGCTCTTCGATGACCGCATCCGTCCCCGTGCCGGCCTGTACCATGACGATCGCGGCGCGCGGCTTCGTGAGGGAGGCGGCGAATTCTTCGTACGTCGTCGTTCCGACGAGCTTTGCTTCCGGATGCTCCGACAGCAGTGTGTCCGTCTTCTCGCGCGAGCGATTGAAGATGGCGACGGTGTTGCCCTCGCGGCTGGCGAGGTTGCGGGCGAGGTTCGAGCCCATGACCGCGAGGCCGACCACTCCGATGTTTGCTGTTGCGTCGACCACGGGATCTCCAGATGTTGAGGCGAAAAGGACGTGACAAGGCTAGCCGTTTTGTCTGGCCGGTACCCTGAGTCAGTGCCCTCCTCAGAACCGCTCCTCGTCGTCATGGGCGTCAGCGGTTCTGGCAAGACGACGGTCGGCGAGCTTCTCGCCACGCGGCTCGGGGTGCCGTTCGCGGATGCCGACGACCTGCATTCGAGGGCGAACATCGCGCTGATGGCGGCCGGACATCCACTCACGGATGAGGACCGCTGGCCGTGGCTCGCGAAGGTCGGGGCAGCGCTGTCCGCCGCGGAGTCGACGGGACTCGTGATGGCGTGCTCGGCACTGAAACGCTCGTACCGCGACGCGATCCTCAGCGCCGAACCGCGCGCCCGGTTCGTCTCCCTCGACGGATCGCGCGACCTTCTCGTCGATCGTCTCAGCAACCGGCACGGCCATTTCATGCCGCCCGAACTTCTCGATTCGCAGCTGGCCGCACTCGAGTCACTCGGTACGGATGAGCGCGGAATCACGGTGCGACTCGAGGCTAGCCAGGATCCGGCAACCCTTGTGGAACTGGCAGCTGAGGAGTTGGGACTGCAATAGCCGCCGACTCTATCGATTTACCGACTCTATCGATTTGGGGAACACGCGCGATCAGATCGCTGCGAATGTCACCGGGTACGTGCAGATCCGCCGCGGCTCGTCATCAAAAGGCATGCAGCGGGATAGTGTCTCACAAGGTTCGAGGGCAGGAGCGGGAATGGCGCGCACAACTGAATCGGTGACGAGCAAGATTGTGACCATCGTCGTGGCCGTTGTGCTGTCGACGGCCTCGCTATTTCTGCTCTGGTACGGTCGCGGCCAGCAGCTAGTGTCGGCAAGCCATGGCGCCGGGCTACGAATAAGCGACCTCGGCACCGCGCTCGCGATCGTCGGGATTCTTCTGATTTGCGCCGTCGCGGTCACGGCGAGGGTGACGGTGATCGGCGTCGCAGTGGCGGGTACCGCCACCGCACTCTTCGGCATCATCGTGCTCGTTTCACAGGATTCGTCGCTTTCGATCATTCAGTTCTTCCGTCCGATCTCCTCGCAACTCGTCGTCGGATCCGGACTGTGGATGATTCATGGCTTCGTGTTCGCCCTCGGAGTTGTATTCGCAGTCGCCGCTGTCGCGCGGCTCTCCCGCACTACATCGCGAAAGTCTGCGATCTCTGCTCTCCGCGGCCCGCTCGCCATCGTGCTCGCTATCGTGGCCGCGATCGTCGGTCTCGACTTCCTCTCCAGCAACGACCTTCAACACATCGTGATCGGGGCTGTGTTCTTCGGCGCCGTCGTCCTTTCCGGCATCATCGCACGGTCTGCGCCGATGATCGCGGGCACCGTGCTTACGGTCACCGGGCTTCTGGGATTCTTTTTCGAGCCGGCGGCGCGGTCGATGGCGCGAACCGTCGGATTTCTCGGTAACGGCGCAACGGCAGGGCTGCACATTGCTTTCGGTGTCGGCTTCGTCGCAACTTTCGGAGCTACCCTCCTCGCTACGACCATCGTCGTAAGGTCTTCGGGTCGTCGTGAATCATCGGTCGCACCCCACGGCTATGGTGTCGAAACCGTCTACAAAGGGGAGCACTGATGGCACGCCGCGTTTCTGTCGCACGAAAGGTCGTCGGGCTCGTCACCGCGATCGTGCTCACCCCGGTCGGCTTCGCGGCCCTCTGGTACGGAACGGCTGAACTGTCGGGGAACCTTGCCGCGGGTATCCCCATCGTCATTGTGGGAATCGCGGTGTTGCTCATGGTCGTGCAGACCGGTCACGCCAGTTCGCTCGGACTCGCCATCGCCGGCGCGGCGGCGTCGATCTTCGGATTCGCTGGGCTCGTCGTTCCTCAGTTCGCGCAGTCCTCGACCTCTTTCCTCGGGGGATTCGTGTCCCAACTGGAAACCGGCGCGAAGACCTGGCTCTCGTTCGGCCTCGTCTTCGCGATCGGACTCGTGTTGCTCGGAATCGCGATCGGCTCCTGGACGGCCCGCAACCCGACCGAGCGATCGAATGCCCCAGCGCTGCGGTCGTTCGTCTCCATCGTTCTCGGTTTGATCGGCATGGTGGCCGGATTCGGATTCATCACGCGCAGCACCGTGCAGTTCGTGCTGCTCGGCGCGATCGTCCTCGGTCTCGTCGCGCTCACCGCGCTCGTCTCCTCCGCCGGACTCTTCGTCGTCGGATTCATCTCGTTCGTCGTCGGGATCCTCGGTCTTGTGTTCCAGCCGTTCGCCCTCGCGATCGCCCGCTCGCAGCCGGTCGGCGGCAACGGGATGTTGGCCGGGGCACAGGCCGGCCTCGAAGTTGGTTTCGTCGCGGCCATCGGTGCGCTCTACCTCGCGGCGGCCGTGGTCGCCCGGGCTGCGAGGGCGCGCGGCCAACGCTGATTGTCGGCGCTCAAAACTACCTGCTCTCGGAACTTCGAGTGCTCAAAACTGCCAGCCGCACAGGCGAAGTGCCGCCCAACCGCCGGGATTCGGCGGTTGGGCGGCGCTCTCTCCCCGCGCTAGCGAGCCGCTCGAGCCCCCGCTCCGTCGGCGTCGAGCGCGGTGACGTCGGGGGCGCTGAGCGCCCGGTCGAAGATCTTCGCGCCGTCGACGAGGCCGCTAAGGTAATCGACCGGGTTGCCGCCGAATTTGCCGCGACCGATCTCGAAGTTGCCCGTTCCCTTGTCGCCCCCGCCGAGGATCCCGACCGACCCTGCGAGCTTCCCGTCGACGTAGATCGACAGCTTCGAGTTGGTCACGTCTCGCACACCGACGAGGTGGTACCAGGTGTTCACGACCGGCTGGCCGGCCGTCGTCGCGAGTGCACGAATGCTCGCGAAGCTGAACGCCCAGCGCTTATCGGCCCCGGAGTATTGCAAGAAGAACGCGCTGTTCGCGTCTCCGTCCTCGCTCGCGACCGTCTGGAATGCATCCCCGACGGCGTTCAGCTTGACCCACGCGGAGACACTGTAATTGGTGTTGCCGGTCGGGATCAGCGTTCCGGATGACTCGGCGAACTGGTTCACCCCGTTGAGGGCGAGGGCGTTCCCCGAGAGGCCGGGCGCGAATCCGGCACCGTTCTGCAGCGTCAGGTCGTGCGTCCCGACGCTGTCCGCCGCGAGGGTCCCCGACGTCTCGTCGAACGCCCACCTGTCGACGCCGGCGAGGCCGGGCGTTCCCGCTGGGGCCGTCGGAGTCGGTTTCGCTCCCGCGGCGATCACCTCGAGGTTC
>JAYVNU010000144.1:0-4980 GCA_043758345.1 Lacisediminihabitans sp. | reverse complement strand
GCGGGGCCGCCGCGATGCGATCGAGCTGGTCGAGATAGCTGACGCCGAGGTCGATTCCGGCCTCGATGGCAGGGAAGAAGTCGGCGGACGGATCATGGAGCCAGGCGAGAACGGGAAGGCGGATGTCGGCCTCCCGCAGCTCGAGCCCCTCCTCGATCGAGGCGACACCGAGCCAGTCGACGCCCACCTCTTCTGCGGTGCGGGCCACCTCGACCGCCCCGTGGCCGTAGGCACGTGACTTGACGACGACCATGGCGAACTCCGTTGCCGTGACCGAGCGAAGCACTCCGATGTTGTGGGCGATGGCGGAGAGATCGATGCGGGCTTCGCGGAACGGGCGGGAGGTCATCCGTCTCCCTCCGCGACCACGTAGGCGATCGCGAGCCCGGCATCATGGCTCATCGACAGGTGCAGCCGGGAGATCCCCCTCGCGACCACGATTCCTTCGACCGCGTTGTGGATCTCGAACGACGGATTGCCGAGATCGTCTGAGACGACCGCCATATCGTGCCATCGGAGGCCGGTCGAATCCCCGAGAGCCTTGATCAGCGCCTCCTTCGCGGCGAACCTCGCGGCCATCGAACGCAGCGTCCGCCGGGTGTCGCCGTTGTGCTGCTCGGCCTCGGAGAAGAGCCTGGTCAGCACGCCGGGGGTTCGGGAGGTCGCGCGCTCGAAGCGCGGGACATCGACGATGTCCACCCCGATTCCGACGATCATGGCCGGTGCTGTTACTCGACCGTGACGGACTTGGCAAGGTTGCGCGGCTGGTCGACGTCGAGGCCCTTCGCTGAGGCGAGCTCCATGGCGAAGATGTGCAGCGGTACGACAGCGAGCAACGGCTCGAACAATGTGGACGCGAGCGGAATGCGGATGACGGTGTCGGCGTACGGCAGCACCGCGACATCCCCCTCCTCGGCGATTGCGAGGATGCGTGCCCCCCTCGCCCGGATCTCCTGGATGTTCGACACCACCTTCTTGTGCAGCGAATCCTTCGCGCGCGGGCTCGGCACGATCACGAAGACCGGCTGCCCGGGCTCGATGAGCGCGATCGGTCCGTGCTTGAGCTCGCCGGCGGCGAACCCCTCCGAGTGGATGTAGGCCACCTCCTTGAGCTTGAGCGCACCCTCGAGCGCGATCGGGTAGCCAGCATGCCGACCGAGGAATATGACCGAACGGGTGTCGGTCATCCAGCCCGCGAGCTGCTTGATCGAATCCTGCTGCTCGAGCACCCACTCGAGCTGGTCAGGAAGCGCGCTGA
Organism: Lacisediminihabitans sp.; assembly: GCA_043758345.1. Classification (GTDB taxonomy): domain Bacteria; phylum Actinomycetota; class Actinomycetes; order Actinomycetales; family Microbacteriaceae; genus Lacisediminihabitans. The sequence goes on along the minus strand of JAYVNU010000144.1, from coordinate 3,722 downwards.
GCTCACCGAGCAGGCTGGCGATCTCGGCGGCCGGCAGCGTACCGCGCACCTCGGCGACCCTGAGCGCGAACAGGTAGATCGCCGCAACCTGGGCGACGAAGGCCTTCGTCGAGGCGACCGCGACCTCCGGGCCGGCGTGCGTGTAGACGACCGCGTCTGACTCGCGCGGGATCGTCGAGCCCTGGGTATTGCAGATCGAGAGAGTGCGCGCCCCGAGCTCCCGGGCGTACTTGACTGCCATGAGCGTGTCCATCGTCTCGCCGGACTGGCTGATCGACGCGACAAGCGTGCGCTCGCTGATCACCGGGTCGCGGTAACGGAACTCATGGGAGAGCTCCACGTCGACCGGAACCTTCGCCCACTTCTCGATGGCGTACTTTCCGAGCATCGCCGAATAGGCCGCCGTTCCGCAGCCGATGAGCACGATGCGGTCGAGCCCCTTCAGTACATCGACACCGAGCGCGTCGAGTTCAGGGAGATGAACACCGCCGTCGACGATGCGCCCGATGAGCGTGTTAGCTACGGCGACCGGTTCCTCGCTGATCTCCTTCGCCATGAAGCTCGACCAGCCGCCCTTCTCCGAGGCCGACGCATCCCACTCGACCTGGAACTCTCGGGTCTCGACGGGGGCGCCGACGAAGTCCGTGACGGTGACAGAGTCGGGAGTGATGGTGACGACCTGATCCTGGCCGATCTCCATCGCCCGGTGGGTGTGCTCGATGAAGGCGGCGACATCCGATCCGAGGAAATTCTCGCCGTCACCGAGGCCGATGACGAGCGGTGAATTGCGGCGGGCGCCGACGACGACGCCCGGTTGGTCCTGGTGCAGGACGAGGAGGGTGAATGCGCCGTGCAACCGACCGACGACGTTTCGCAGGGCGAGCGACAGATCGTGGGTCTTCTGGTATTCGATCCCGACGAGCAGCGCCGCGACCTCGCTGTCGGTCTCGCTGGTGAAGACAGTGTCCGGGTGGCTCAGAAGAAGCTCCGCCTTCAGCTCTGCGAAGTTCTCGATGATGCCGTTGTGGATGAGGGCGAGCCTCCCGTGATCGCCGAGATGCGGGTGCGCGTTCTCATCGTTGGGTCCGCCGTGCGTCGCCCAGCGCGTGTGCCCGATGCCTGTGGCGCCATTCGCAAGCGGAGTGGCTTCGAGCTCATCGATCAGCACCTGCAACTTTCCCGCGCGCTTGCGGGTGTTCAGCACGCCGAGCGGATCGATGACCGCGATACCCGCGGAGTCGTACCCGCGATACTCGAGGCGACGAAGGCCACCCAGCAACACTTCGACACTCTTCTCCGACCCGACATAACCGACGATTCCGCACATGGGCATCGAGTTTACCGGTCCGGCGAGTCCGATAGCCTGATGGCCTATGTCTGAGAACGTGTCCGGCCACTCCCAGAACGGCGGCAATTCGACACCCTTCGTCGAAATCGCCCGATCCGACTGGGCGGCGCTCGCACCGACGACAGAGCTGCCACTCACGCAGACCGAGATCGTCGAACTGCGCGGCATCGGCGACCGACTCGATCCGCGTGAGGTGACGGATGTCTACCTGCCGCTGAGCAAACTGGTGAGCCTCTATGCCGTCGGCGCCCGGCAGCTGCACCTCGACACCAACCGGTTTCTCGGGCGAGAGGCATCCGGAACCACGTTCGTGATCGGGGTGGCCGGATCGGTCGCCGTCGGCAAGTCGACCATCGCGCGCCTGCTGCGCGAGCTGCTGTCCCGCTGGGAGGACACCCCCCGTGTCGAGCTGGTCACGACGGACGGATTCCTGCTGCCGAACGCCGAACTCGAGCGGCGCGGCATCATGGCGAGGAAGGGCTTTCCCGAATCCTACGATCGGCGCTCACTGCTGCGTTTCGTCACCAAGGTGAAGAGCGGGGCGGAGGAGGTGCGGGCACCCTTCTACTCGCACCTCAGCTACGACATCGTCAAGGATGCGGAGATCGTGGTGCGGCGCCCGGACATCCTCATCGTCGAGGGACTCAACGTGCTTCAGCCTCCTACCAGCGGCCACGGCCTCGCGGTCAGCGACCTCTTCGACTTCACCATCTACGTCGACGCGCGCACCACCGACATCGCCACCTGGTATGTAGATCGCTTCCTGCAGCTCCGCAAGGGTGCGTTCGCGAACCGGAAGTCGTACTTCCACCGGTTCTCGTCGCTGAGCGAGGAGGAGGCGAAGCATCTCGCACGCACCTTCTGGAGCCAGATCAACGAACCGAACCTCATCCAGAACGTTCTTCCGACGAGATCTCGCGCCGACCTCGTGCTTCGCAAAGGCGCCGACCACGCGGTGTCGAGCGTGCTGCTGCGAAAGCTCTGACCCGCGGGGCGCGGCTAGAGCGGGAGTTGCTCGCGCACCACCGCGGCAAGGGACTCCGCGACATCCTGTGCCACCGACTGCTGCTCGGCCTCGACCATGACGCGGATCATCGGCTCGGTTCCGGATGCCCGCAGCAGCACCCGCCCGGACGCCCCCAGTTGCGCTTCGGCGGCGGCGACCGCCCGGGCGATGACCGCATCCTTCGCGAACGCGTGATGATCGACGCCACGCACATTGATGAGCACCTGTGGATAGACCGTCATGACCGACGCGAGCTCCGCGAGCGACTTCTTCGTGCGCGCCATCTCGGCCACGAGCTGGAGGCCGGTGAGGATGCCGTCCCCGGTCGTCGCATGCTCCGTCATGATCACATGCCCGGACTGCTCACCGCCGAGGCTCAGGCTGTGCTCATTGAGGGCCTCGAGAACGTAGCGATCGCCGACCGCTGTCTGCAGCAGCGTTATGCCATGCTCGGCCATGGCGACGCTGAGGCCGAGGTTGCTCATCACGGTCGCGACGAGGGTGTCGTCTTTCAGCAGCCCGCGCTGCTTCATGGAGACCGCCAGCACCGCCATGATCTGGTCGCCGTCGACGATTGCGCCCTCGGCGTCCACCGCGAGGCAGCGGTCGGCGTCTCCATCGTGGGCGATGCCGATGTCCGCTCCGTGTTCGAGCACGGCCGCGGCGAGGTTGTCGAGGTGGGTCGATCCGACGCCGTCGTTGATGTTGTAGCCGTCGGGATCCGCGCCGATCAACGTGACCCGAGCCCCGGCATCCGTGAACACCTCCGGAGAGATCGCGGACGCGGCACCGTTCGCACAGTCGAGCACGACATGGATGCCGTCCAGCCGGTTCGATAGCGCCGACAGCAGGTGCAGGACATAGCGGTCTTCGGCGTCGGCGAACCGCGTGATGCGTCCGACCTTCACGCCGGTCGGGGCGAGCTTCTTCTCGCGGAGCGCGGCTTCAATCCGATCCTCGACGATGTCGGGGAGCTTCGTGCCGCCGACCGCGAAGAACTTGATGCCGTTGTCGGGAGCCGGGTTGTGGGACGCCGAGATCACGACGCCGAAGTCGGCTTTCACATCGGCGATCAGGAAAGCGGCAGCGGGTGTCGGGATGATACCCGCGTCGAGAACATCGACACCCGAACTCGCGAAACCGGCCATCACGGCCGCGGCGATGAACTCCCCCGACACCCGGGGATCCCGCGCGATGACCGCCACCGGTCGGCGCCCCGAGGCGCGCCGGCCGTCGGCGAATCTTCCCTTACCGAGCACGACCGAGGCCGCCTGGGCAAGGCCGAGCGCGAGCTCGACGGTGATGCCCTCGTTGGCAAGACCCCGTACGCCATCGGTTCCGAAGAGGCGAGGCATAAAGCCTGCTACC
>JAYVNU010000143.1:0-4990 GCA_043758345.1 Lacisediminihabitans sp. | reverse complement strand
AAGAATAGGGCGGGAAACCGGTCCGATCAACGAATGTTGCGGTGTGTGCTCAGATGAGCAGGGCCGCTATCGGCACGCCTACCCGGGGCCGGCTGGCGCACTGAGGCCCAATCGACGGGTCGCCCGTGCAGCAACTCCTCGAGTCGATTGAGGGCGAGCGACCACTCCGCCTCTGCTTTCGGAAGGTCTGTCGCCTCGCCGAAGAGTATGACGGACAGCTTCAGCAGCGTCCAGGTGCCACGGAGGCCACCGTCGTGGGGCTCCAACTCCACCGAGATGAGACCGCGGTTGTCGGTCGAGACGCTCAGACGTTCATTGTCGATCTGCTGCCTGACGAGAAGCTTCGTCGGCGGCGAGCCAGCACCATCCGGCCAGGAGAGTTGGATCCGACCGTCGGCGCCACGCCGCTGGCCCACGTCGGCGAACCAGCCGGCGAGCAAATCGGGATCGACGAGGGCCGGCCAGACGACCCCCGGCGGGAGGTCGATCTGCCGCTCGAAGGTGAGCTCTCTGCCTGTCACGGGCGCCACTCTACGCCGGGATGAGTCCCATAGGCTTATGCCATGACGACGAAGCCGAAGCCCGCCGACACCTCAGTGGCTTCACGTCGGCACAACCGCGCACTCATCACCATCGACATCGTCGTCGGCGTGCTGTTCGCCCTCATCGGGATCAGCTACATGTTCCTGCTGCTCCAGGTGCGTTTCGTGCATCCCCACGAGGCTTTCGGGGTGGCACTGAAGATCTTCAGCGTCGCGTCCTGGGTCGCCGGGGTGGGCGTGTTCATCACGTTCGCCAGCCGGAGACGAGTGTCGTTCTACTGGCCGATCGTCGGAATCGTAGTGATGCTCATCATCGCGAATCTGCTCGCCCTGACCGCCGGGGCCTCCGCGTGAACGCCGGCTACGCACTCGCGATGGATCTCGGCGGAACGAAGGTCGAGGCCGCGCTCGTCGACGGCGCGGGCACGGTGCTCGCGCCGAGCAGGTTCCGGGCGCCGACCGGAAAGTCCGCGACATCCGACGACCTCGCGCTCGCCGTCGACGAAGTCGTCGCCCTCGCCCTGGCCGCGCTGCCCGCCGGCGCAGAACTCCTCGGGGTCGGAGTCGGCTCGGCCGGCCCGATCAACGAGGCCGAGGGTCGCGTGTCGCCTCTCAACCTCGAGGTCTGGCGCGAGTATCCGCTGCGCGACCAGGTCGTGGCCTCGGTTGCGGACGTGCCGGTGACCCTCCGCATGGACGGCATCTGCATCACGCTCGCGGAGCACTGGATCGGAGCGGCGCGCGGCTATGACAACGTCATGGGAATGATCGTCTCGACCGGCATCGGCGGCGGACTCATCCTGCACGGAAATACCGTCTCGGGCCCGACCGGTAACGCCGGCCATATCGGACACGTCGAGGTCGCCGGCTTCACCGAGCCGTGCCTGTGCGGTGGAATCGGATGCGTCGAGGCCGTCGCCTCGGGACCGCACACCGTCGAGTGGGCCCAGATCCAGGGCTGGCAGGGCACCACCGGCGAGCAGCTCGGCGCGAGCTACCGCGAGGGTGACGAGATCGCGATCGCGGCCATCGAGCGCTCCGGTCGCGCGATCGGGCGAGCCATCGCCTCGGCGACCGCCCTCGTCGACCTCGAACTGGTCGCGATCGGTGGCGGCTTCTCGCACGTCACGCCCGACCTGTTCACACACATGCGCACCGCCGTCGCCGAGCGTCGCAGCTTCGGTTTCGTCACCAAGGTGAGGATCGTGCCCTCTGGGCTCTCGACCGACGGGCCGCTCATCGGAGCCGCCGCGCTCATCCACCGCGCGCACGTGCTGGGCTAGCACCGCGCCGCAGCGGCCGAACCGGCTAGCGTCCGGCCAGTTCGTCCTCGACGAAGGTCGGGCGGGAGAGGCGCACGCCGGCTGCCGCGCAGAGCAGCGCGGTCGCGATGAGGAACATCAGCGGTGCGGTCCAGCCACCGGTGGCCTGGTGGAGTAAGCCGACGACGAGCGGCCCGAGCACCCCCACCGTGTAGCCGACGGCCTGGGCGAATCCGCTGAGGGCGACGGAGCCGTTCTGCGTCCTCGTGCGCAAGTTGATCAGTGCGAGACAGACCGGGAAGATCAGCGGACCTCCCCCGATGAAGATCACCCAGACGATCGTCAGCGTCGCGGGCGCGAGCAGGAGTCCGAGGTAACCGATGACGAAGAAGGCGACGCCGAGTTCGAGCAGGATCCCCACCCTCTTCATCCGAATCGCGAGGATCGGGATGATAAGAGCCGCCGGCACCCCCACGATGCTGTTCAGCGCCAACAGCGCCCCGGCCTCGCCCGCACTCACCCCGGCGGTCTGCACCAGCAGTTTCGGCAACCAGGCGAAGACCGCGTAGACGTTCAGGGTCGAGACCGCGAAGACGAGCGCGATCGTCCACGCGACGCCGGACTTCCAGATCGGCGCCGCGAGTCGATCGGCCGCCTCGGGGAGTTCTGGCGCTTCGGCTCCGGCACGGAGAGCTGCGCGTTCACGCCGGTGTTCGAGCAGGACCGCTATCCACGGGATCGCGCTGATCGCCGACAGTACCGACCACATCGCGAGCGAGGTCCGCCACCCAGTCGCATCGGCGACCGGCGTCGCAAGCACCGCCGGAATCGCCGAGCCGATGGAGATCACCGTGGCGTAGAGGGAGGTGAGCAGCGCGACGCGATCGGGGAAGTAGCGCTTGACGAGAGGGGGCAGGAGTACGTTGCCGATCCCGGCGCCGGCGATGGCGAGAGCCGTTCCGAGCAGAAGTTCCGGCAGGCCGCCAGCCGCCGAGCGGACGAGGTGGCCGACGACGGTCACTACGAGCGCGATGACGAGCAACCTCTCGAGGCCGACCCGGCGTGCGATCGAGGCGGTGAAGACCGCCGCGAGTGCGAAGATCACCGGCGGAACGGCTCCGATCAGGCCGACGGCGGCGGAGTCGAGCGGGATGTCCTTACTGATCTGCGCGACGATCGGCGAGATTCCGGCGACCGCCGTCCGGAGACTCAGCGCGACGATCACGATGCCGAGGAGCGCCATGACCCGTCCGCCCCAGAGCGGACGAAGGTCGACCGCCGCCGTCATCGGGCCGGGACGCCCAGGATCACTCTCACATTCGCCTCGTCGAGCTTCATCTGCGCGATCAGGCCGTCGACATCCGAGAATCTGACCATCGGTCGCACGTAGTCGACGAACTCCAGCGTGACCAGTTTGCCGTACATGTCGAAGTCTTCATCGAGCACATGGGCCTCGACCTGCTTCTCTGGCACGCCCTCGAATGTCGGGTTGTTGCCGATCGAGACGGCGGCGGGCATCGATTGCCCATCGATGATGATCCGCGCCGCATAGACTCCGTCGGCCGGGATGAATCCTTCGAGATCCCGCGACAGGTTCGCGGTCGGGTAGCCGAGCTCGCGCCCGCGCTGCTGGCCGTGCACGACGATCGCGCGAACCTCCGGCGCCCGGCCGAGGAGGCGCGTCGCCCCCTGGATGTCTCCCCGCGACAGCAGGTCGCGCACGAGGGTGGATGATACGGCCGTATGGTCATCGGCGAACACCTCGTCGATCGACCTCACGCCGAAATCACGTGTCGCTCCGAGCTCGGTGAGCAGCGCGACATCCCCCCGCCCGCCGTGTCCGAAGCGGAAGGTGCTTCCGACGAAGACAATGCGGGCGTTCAGGGCGCGAACGAGCACCGTATCGACGAATTCTTCGGGCTCGAGGGCGCTGAACTCGGCGGTGAACGGTTCCATGATGGTCGCGTCCACCCCGGTGGCGGCGAGCAACTCGCGCTTCTGCCGATTGCTCGACAAGGGAAGCGGGGACAGCTGCGAATTCAGCAGGGCGAGCGGATGCCGGTCGAACGTCATGACGGTCGACACCAGTTTCTCATCGGCGGCGATCGTGCGCAGTGCCTCGAGCACCCGTCGGTGCCCGATGTGCACGCCGTCGAATTTGCCGATGGTCACCGCGGACGGACCGAAGTCGTCGGGCACCTCGGCGAGGGACGCAAAGAAGCGCACGATCAACCGGCCGCTGCGGGAAGCGGCCTGCGGCGGCGGAGGTAGAGCAGCCCGAGGATCGGCAGCACGAGAGGGATCATCAGATAGCCGAGACCGTAGGACGACCAGACGGTCGCAGTGCGACCGAAGGGGTCGTTGCTCGCGAGCCCGATGAGGTGAGGGGCGAAGACGGTGATCGATCCGACGACCAGCACACCGATCAGTTCGAAGCTGATGGTGACGACGGCGACGCGGTACCAGCGGGCACCTCGGGCGACGAGCGAGATCGTCGCGACGATGTACACCAGCCCGGAAAGCGCCGAGAGCGAGAAGGCTACGGGTGCCTCGCCGAAGCGGTCGATGATCTGGAACACCGAGCGACCAACCGCCGCGAGGGCGAGGATCGCGTAGACGACGACGATAACCCGGCCGACACCCGGCGTCTGCGAGGGGGCGGCGACCTCGGAAGTGTTCTGGACCATCGGTATTTAGATTAGTTCACATCCACAGGCACGAACCGCGTCGCGAGGGGCCGGGATCAGGGTGTCTGAAAGACCCAGATCTGGAACATCCGGTAGACCATCACCGCAACGGCGAGGTTGCCGACGCCGAGCACGACGGTGCTCCAGCGGTTGCGTTCTACGAGCGCCCAGAAGACCGCGAGGGGCACCAGGACAAGCGCGGAGACGAGATAGACATAGAACTCGAGCAGGTTGCCCGAGGGCGGATTTCCGACCGCCGGGGCGATGATCGCGACGACAAGCTGGGCGATGAGCAGCAGCTCGACGAGCGCAGCGGATCCCATGCTGATGTCGTTCGGAGCCTTGCCCGCGAATCCGAGGATGACGCAGACCAGTCCCACCGCGACCGCGACGCCGACCTGCGCCCAGGTGAACCAGTCGATCATTGTGTTGACTCTACCGGCGCGCTGCTCGCCGCCTCCGCGGGCTCGTCGCGGGGGAAGTTGGCGACCGTCTTCGC
>JAYVNU010000142.1:0-14847 GCA_043758345.1 Lacisediminihabitans sp. | reverse complement strand
GGTTCGATCGTGGTGAGGCAGCGCACCGCGGTGCTGCTCATCAGTTTCGTCGGTGCCCAGGCGGCGAGGGACGGGGCGATGATGCGAGCCTGCTCGAGACCACGGTGAAGCAGGGGGCGGGTGGCGTCCGGTCCGTCCCAGGCGCTCGGAGAGACCGCCTTGCCGTGGCGGAGGGCGATGATCGGGAACGTGCGAGCAGTGCCTGCTGCGATGCGGGCGGCGAAACTGTCGAGGATCTCGCCATCCTGTTCGAAGCTGAGCGCCGTCCTGGCTGCCGGGATGGTCATCCACTCGACCGAGGCGATCTCCGCGCTCGGTGTGAAGGTCGTCTCGGCCAGCGCCTCGGTCGACACCTCTGCCGACCAGTAGTGCACGATCTTCTCGCGACCGCCGGGCATCGTGTATTCGGTCGTGCCGAGCGGTGCACCGAGAACGATCGACAGCCCGGTCTCCTCCTTGATCTCGCGGACGGCGGCCTGCGGTGGCATCTCGCCTGGATCGACCTTCCCCTTCGGAATGCCGGTATCGGCCCGCGCTGCGCGGTGAACGAGAAGCACGCGAACCTCCTCGACGCCGTGCCGGTCGGCGACGACCCGCCAGCAGACCGCCCCGGCCGCGAGCACCATCGACGGGCCGGGAACACTCACCGGGCAACTCCGGTTCGCTTGCGCTGCGAGATCTGGCGCATCAGCACGTTCTGCATGTCTTCGAGCGGAGTGCCGTTGGCCGAGAGGTAGTGGCGCGTCCAGGTGCCGTCGCCGGCGAGACTCCAGGCCGCGGTCTCATCCGAGAGCGCGAGCGTGAAGATCTGATCGATGTACCGGAGATGGTGGGGGTCAGTAAGCCTGACGAGGGCCTCGATCCGGCGGTCGAGGTTGCGATGCATCATGTCGGCGCTGCCGATGTAGACCTGCGGATCCCCGTCGTTGTGAAAGGAGAAGACGCGGGAATGCTCGAGGTAGCGACCGAGAACGGAGCGAACGGTGATGTTCTCGCTCAGGCCCGGGACCCCGGGCTTCAGGGCGCAGATCCCCCGCACCACCAGGTCGACCGGTACCCCCGCGATGCTCGCGCGGTAGAGGGCATCGATGATCGCCTCATCCACAATCGAATTCAGTTTGATCCGGATGCCGGACGGCAGGCCGTTCTGCGCGTTCCGCGTCTCGATGCGGATGCGCTTCAGCAGTCCCTTCCGCAGCAGGCGCGGGGCGACGAGCAGACGCTTGAACTTCTTCTCGACGGCGTACCCGGACAGCTCGTTGAACAGTCGGGTCAGGTCTTTGCCAACCGTGTTCGACGCCGTGAGGAGGCCGAGGTCTTCATAGATCCTGCTCGTCTTCGGGTTGTAGTTGCCCGTGCCGATGTGGCTGTAGTGACGAAGCACCCCACCCTCCTGGCGGATGACGAGCGCGAGCTTGCAGTGGGTCTTCAGCCCGACGAGACCGTAGACGACGTGCACGCCGGCCTTCTCCAGCTTGCGAGCCCAGGAGATGTTGGCCGACTCATCGAATCGCGCCTTGATCTCGACGAGGGCCAGCACCTGCTTTCCCGACTCAGCGGCGGCGATCAGCGCCTCGACGATCGGGCTGTCTCCCGAGGTGCGGTACAGGGTCTGCTTGATCGCCAGTACGTTCGGATCAGCGGCGGCCTGCTCGACGAACGCCTGCACACTCGTCGCGAACGATTCGTAGGGGTGATGCAGCAGGATGTCCTGTCGGCTGATCGACCCGAAGATGTCCGGTGGCGAGTTCGGCTCGAGCGGCATCAGCTGCACCGCCGTCGTCGGCACGTGTTTCTTGTACTTGAGCGCGGGACGGTCGATCTTCGCCAGCTCGAACAGTCCGCCGAGATCGAGCGGCGCCGGCAGCCGGTAGACCTCGGAGTCGGTGATGTCAAGTTCGCGGACGAGCAGCTCGAGGGTCAGCTCGTCCATGTCGTCGGTGATCTCGAGACGGATCGGCGGACCGAAGCGGCGCCGCAGCAGCTCGCGCTCGAGGGTCTGGATGAGGTTCTCCGACTCGTCCTCCTCGACCTCGACATCCTCGTTACGGGTCACGCGGAACTCGTGGTGATCCATGACCTCCATGCCCGGGAAGAGGTCGCCGAGGTGATTGGAGATGAGGTCTTCGAGTGGGATGAAGCGCAGGAACCCGCTGCTGTCATCCGGAAGCTGAACGAACCGCGGAAGCATCGGCGGCACCTTGAGGCGCGCGAACTCCTCCTTGCCGGTCTTCGGATTGCGCACCCGGATCGACAGGTTGAGCGAGAGGCCGGAGATGTAAGGGAACGGATGCGCCGGATCAACGGCGAGCGGCATCAGCACCGGGAAGATCTGGTTGGCGAAGATCTCGTCGAGGGCAGCCCGGTCGACGACGCCGAGATCCGCCCAGGTCTCGACGTGGATGCCCTCGTCGTCGAGGGCGGGCTTCACGAGGGCGCGGAACGCCTGAGCGTGCCGCGTCTGCAGTTCGTGGGCACGATCCTGGATGTGCGACAGCACCTCGGTCGGCGCGGTTCCGACATTGGTCGGCACGGCGAGACCGGTGAGGATACGGCGCTTCAGGCCCGCGATCCGCACCATGAAGAATTCATCGAGGTTGTTCGCGAAGATCGCGAGGAAGTTGGCCCGCTCGAGCAGCGGAACGCCGGGGTCCTCCGCCAGCTCGAGAACCCGGGTGTTGAACGCGAGCCAGCTCAGCTCGCGGTCGAGGTAGCGTTCGGGTAGGAGGGTGCCGTCATCCACCCACGTTTCGTCGTCGTAGTCGTCGTCGAGGCTGTCCGTCGCGATGGCGGAACTCCCGGGGTACGTCTCGGCATCCATGTGTTTATCCTCCCACTGCACTCATCCGAGTATCGCGACCCATGTGAACGCCGAGTAAACACCGTTGTCCGTGCGCCTCCGCGTCGCCCGAAACGCAGGAGATTCTCCCGATTCCTGTCAAAAGCAGCACCTTTTGTCGTTATGGGGCGATATCTCCTGCGTTTTCAGAAGAACGGGAGTCGTCGCAGGGCGGGATCAGCGGGAGAGGCGGTACTGGATGTCGACCGAGTGCTTGCGAAAACCGAGCGAACGGTAGAGCGAGACGGCCGGGTCGTTGTCGGACTCGACATACAGAGCGACGAAGTGGATGCCGCGGGCCGCGAGCCGCGCGAACCCCGCCGTCATCAGCTTCCGCCCCAGCCCTTCGCCCCGGTGCGACTCGTCCACCCCGATCACGTAGATCTCGCCGAGCCCGTGCTCGACCTTCAGCCAGCAGTATCCGACCATCCGGTCGCCGTCGCGGGCGACGATGAAGTCGCCGGCATCGAACCACGGTTCGCTTTCGAGTTCGACGACGTCGGCGCCGCTGACCGAGCCCTGCTCGGGATGGAACGCGAAGACCCGCGCGTTGAGGGCGATCCAGGCGTCTTCGTCGGCGCCGACGACGAAGGGGGCGAAGCGGGTCTCGGCGGGCTCGACCACCGGTGCGGGCTCGACCACCGGGGCGGCGGCGGGCACCGGCATCCGCAGCTGCAGCAGCTCGCGCACCGCGACGAGACCGTGGCTGGCGGCGAGGGCTCTGGCAGCAGGGTGGTCGCCATGCGCCCAGACGAGAAGCTCGCCCGTCGTGTCGGCGACGACCCTTTCCAGGAGTGTTGTTCCGATTCCGCGGCCACGTGCATCCGGATCGACGACGAACTCGGCTTCCGATGGTCCGGCTGCCGGGCGTGAGACGATCGCGGCGCCGAACGGGACATTGATGAGCGAGCGGGCACCGGTGCGGAGGTCGACGAGCGCCTGGTCGGAGAACGGCGGCTGGCCGTCTGCGCCACGGGCCCGAGCGATCAACTGCCGAAGGTAAGGCACGAGGGTCAGGAGTTGACGGCCTGCGTAAGACGTTCGGTGTCGTCTTCGTAGACATTGAAGCGATAGCCGACGTTGCGCACGGTTCCGATCAGGGATTCGAGATCGCCGAGCTTCGCGCGGAGACGCCGAACGTGAACGTCGACGGTGCGGGTGCCGCCGAAATAGTCGTAGCCCCAGACCTCGCTGAGCAGCTGCTCCCGAGTGAAGACCCTCGACGGGTGCGTCGCGAGGAAGCGCAGCAATTCGAATTCTTTGAAGGTCAGGTCGAGCGGGCGACCGTGCACCTTCGCCGAGTAGCTCGCCTCATCGATGACCACCCCGGAGGCGTGGATCTTGTTGCTCGTCTTGTCGAGGGCCTGGCGTCCGACGGCGAGCCGGATGCGCGCGTCCACCTCGGCGGGTCCGGCCGACTCGAGCACCACGTCATCCACTCCCCAATCAGCGCTCACCGCGGTGAGTCCGCCCTCGGTGAGGATCAGCATCAGCGGCACGTTCACGCCGGTGGTGTTGAGGATCTTGCAGAGCGACTTCGCGCTGGCGAGATCTTGCCGGGCGTCGACGAGGATGAGGTCGCAACTCGGCGCGGTGATGAGCGACGCCGGCTCGGCGGGAATCTGCCGCGTTCGGTGACTGAGCAGACCGAGCGCTGGCAAAACCTCGCTGTTGACCGCAGAAGTCAGAATCAACAGCTGCGCCAATAGAGCCTCCATATGCCGATTCACAGTCTAAAGGGAGTTTCGGGGATGTTTCGGCGACATGGGGCACAATTGCTGCGTGACCATAGATCCCCCGGCCATCGCCCGGTTTCCGCGAAGCGCCATCCCGGTGTGGGCGATCGCCGCGATCGGTGCCGTGGTCGTCGGGGTCATCGCCCCAGCCTCCCGGTCGCTCGCGTTCCTGCCGATCGTGCTTTACACCGCAATCATGGCCACGTTCATCGTCCAGCTGGCGATCGACCAGAAGATCGGATTCGTCACCCGGGTCATGATCAGCCTTGGCGGCGCGATCGTGATCCTCACCCTGGCGACCGCCGTTCTCGCGGTGCGATAGCCCCTTCTTCGGCGGCGTACCCGTCATGCCGGGATAGGATCGAAAACATGTATCTCGGCCTCGAAATCTTCTTTATCGGCCTGCTCGTTCTCACGACGCTGTCGATCGGCTACGTATCCGTCGTCGTGCTGTTCAATCTCTTCCGGGGCCAGCGCTGAGTCTGCGGCCTCTCCCTCCCCGCCCGACTGTGCCGCCCTCATGATCGAACTCGATGCGAACCTTCCGGCCGAACTGGTGCCGCTGTCGTGGCTGCTCGGGTTCTGGGAGGGATCGGGCGTGGTGAACTACGAGGTCGGCGAGGAGACCCGCAACTACGAGTTCGGGCATCGCATGACGTTCAGCCACGACGGACTGCCCCACGTGAACTACACCTCCTATACCTGGCTGCTCGACGACGACCTCACCCCGCTCGCGACGGAGACCGGGTACTGGCGGCTGAGCCGGGCACAGACCGAGGGGGATCCGGGACCGGGGCTCCTGCCCGGGGTAGGGGTTCAGCCGTTCACGACGGCCACGGCGGTCGAAACGCTGCGAAACGCCTCTGACGGCTTCGACATCGAGGTCTCGATCCTTCATCCTGGGGGCGTGAGTGAGCTCTACATCGGGCAGGTGAAGGGGCCGCGGATCGACCTCGTGACGGATGCCGTGCTCCGCTCCGCGAACTCGAAGGAGCACTCGGCATCCACTCGTCTCTACGGCCTGGTCGAGAATCACCTCCTCTGGGCGTGGGATATCGCGGCCCTCGGCCACGAACTCGCGTCGCACGCTTCCGGAAGGCTCTCCCGTGTCGAGTAGCTCGCCGTTCCTCTCACTCCCGGGCGCTGTCGACGGCAGGGGAATGGATGTCGGCGTGCCGGCTCACTACGGAAGTCCCGTCGCCGAGCAGCGAGCGCTCGCCGCGGGTTCGGCGATCGTCGACCTCTCGCAGCGCGCGGTGCTCTCCATCGCGGGCGACGACCGGCTCAGCTGGATCGATTCCCTCACCAGCCAGAGCGTCAAGCGTCTCGCGCCGGGGCAGTCGAGCGAAACGCTCCTGCTCGACCCGACCGGACGCATCGAATGCGCGGCGCGACTGGTGGATGACGGCACCGAGCTCTGGCTGCTGGTCGAGGCCGACGAGGCGATCGGCCTCCTCGGCTGGCTGACGAAGATGCGCTTCATGCTTCGCGTGGAGCCGCGGGATCGCACCACGGAATTCGCGACCATCGGAACACTCGGCACGCCAAACATCACGGCCGCCGCACCGAATGGTCGCCCGCTGGTCTGGCACGACCCATGGAACTCGGTGACGCCCGGCGGCCACCAGTATTCGACCGTGGCAGAGCATCCCTCGGCCGCCTGGACCTACAGCGAGATCCTCGTTCCGCGCGAGTCTCTCGCCGACCTCACAACCCTGCCGGTCGCGGGGGTGCTGGCGCTCGAGGCGCTGCGCATCGAGGCCTGGCGCCCGCGGTTCGCGACCGAGGCCGACGAGAAGTCCATCCCGCACGAGCTCGACTGGCTGCGCTCGGCCGTGCACCTCGAGAAGGGCTGTTATCGCGGTCAGGAGACCGTCGCGAAGGTGCACAATCTCGGGCACCCGCCTCGTCGCCTCGTCATGCTCCACCTCGACGGATCTGACGCGGTGCTCCCGGAGCGTTCCGACGAGGTCGTTCTCGGCGATACCGTCGTCGGCCTCGTGACGTCGGTGGCCCGCCACCACGAACTCGGGCCGATCGCGCTCGCCGTGATCAAACGCTCGACCGATCCGACGGCCCAGCTCGCCGTGCGCGCCGGCGACACCGTCGTGCCGGCCGCGCAGGAGGTCGTCGTTCCTCCGGATGCCGGCGCTGAGGCGAACATCCCGCGCCTTCCGCGGCTGGGTTCCGTCACACGGTAGCGATGGCGTCGTTTTCGAGACTCGGCCTCAGGATGTCGGGAACTCGCGTCGTCGATTCCGTCGTCCCCGCACTGCAGATCGTCATCGCCGTGACGGCTAGCTATCTGATCGCACACGACCTCATCGGGCACGTCGTCCCGCTGCTTGCGGTGACAGTCACGGTGTCGAGCCTTGGCTTCGTTCGCGATGCGAGGCCGGTGCGCGTGCTCGAGTCGGCGATCGGGATCGTCTTCGGTGTCGCCCTGAGCGAGGCGCTTCTGTTACTCGTCGGTCATGGCCTCTGGCAGCTCTCGCTCGTGCTCTTCGTGACCCTTCTCGTCGCGAGACTCCTCTCGTCGAGCAACGCCTTCGCGGTGGCCGCCGGGGTGCAGTCGATGCTCGTGATGCTGCTGCCCGTTCCGGCCGGAGGTCCGTTCGGCCGCTCTCTCGATGCGGCGATCGGCGGTGCGCTCGCCCTGGTGGTGACCGCCGTCATCCCGCGCGACCCGCGTCGTCTCGCGCGGAAGGATGCCCGGCGACTGTTCGCCATCCTCGACGGTTCCCTTGCATCGCTCGTCATCGCACTCGAGCGGGCCGACGAACCCGCGGCCGAGCACGCCCTCGAGAGCTTGCGACGCACGCAGCCGATCATCGACGGGTGGTCGGCGTCGCTGGAGTCCGCCTCCGCCATCGCGCGCATCGCCCCGCTCTCGCGACGGCACCGGCCCGACATCGCGGCCCAGGCGCGGGTGTTTCGCGGCATGGATCTCGCGACGCGAAACCTGCGCGTCATCAGCCGTCGAATCGATTTCTTGGTGCGCGACGGGGTGGAGCGACCGGCTATGGCCGCGCTCCTCGCCAGCCTCTCGACCTCCGTCACGCTTCTCGGGGAGAGCCTCGACGATCCGCTGCTCGCCGACACCGTGCGCGTGGGGCTGGTCGCCATCGCCGAGAGACTGCGCCCGGACACGGTCGTCGAGGGCGCCCCGGTCACCGATTCTGCGGTCATCCTGATGCTGCGTCCGCTGCTCGTCGACCTGTTGACCGCCGCCGACTATCCGGAGGAGAAGGCCCGCGCGGCGCTTCCCGAGGTCTGACGGCGGTCAGCGCGCTTCGAAGTAGATGAGCTCGGAACCTCGAGAAACCTCACTCATACCCGCCCGCAGCATCGTCTTCTGTGACGCGAAGTTGTCGAGGGTGGTGTCGGCGACGACGCTCTCGGCCCCGAAGGCGAGGGCGGCCTCGATCAACGCCGCAACGGCGCCCGCGGCGAAACCTTCGCCGCGGGCGCTCTCGATGGGGCCGAATCCGAGCGCGACGACCGGGGCGAGTGCATCGAGCTCGTCTTCGAACGGATACTCGGATGCCCGGCGATCGTCGGCGGACGGCGCGTGGTCGTAGACACGCTTCGCCTCGTCGAGCGCGAGCGCGAGCAGATGCAGCACGAGGCGCTCCGGCTCGATATCCATCACCATGTGAATCCCTTCGGCGCGACGGCCGGCCACGCGATCGTCAGCTCGCCGAGTCTCCAGCGCGACCGTGAGCCGAGCACCGACCAGCCCTCGGCCCGCAGTGCCTCCGCGGTCGCGATGAAGCGCTGGGATCCACCGTAGACGGACAGGGGCGCGTTGACCTGCCACAGCCGATCGAGGTCCTCGAGAAAGGCGTGAACGGGCTCGCCGGGCACGTTGCGATGGATCAGCACCTTCGGCAGCCGCTCGGCGACGATCGATGGCCGCCGCGCGAGTGAGGCGGAGGCATCGGCAGCGGAGCCGAGATCGGCGACGCGGAGGCTGATCGTGAGAGAGAGCGGACCGTCGGCCGAGACATCCACCCAGCTGGCGACACGGCCGACCTCGTTGCAGGTGCCCTCGACGAGAACGCCGCCGGGATCGAGGCGCGCCGTCATCCGCTTCCATGCGGGCAGCACCGCCGACTCGTCGTACTGCCGAAGCACATTCATGGCGCGGATGACGGTGGCTCCCCGACCGCTGTCGAGGGGCACCTCGAACCCGCCGAGACGGAAGCTCACGCCCTCCCGAGCTGACCGTGCCGCGAGCGCCACCCGCGCCGGATCGATCTCGATCCCGACCACCTCGACTGAGGGCCGCACCCTGGCGAGTCGCTGGTGCAGTTCGAGCGATGTCGTGGCGGATGCCCCATAGCCGAGATCGACGACCAGCGGGTTCTCCGCCTGCCGCAGTGCGGTGAGCCCGGCGATAAAGCGGTCGACGCGGCGCAGCCGATTGGTGCCGGTAGTTCCGCGGGTGACCGAGCCGATCGGGCTCGAGATCTTGGGCATGCGAATACGCTAGCGGCATGACCTACACGCTCATCCTCCTCCGGCACGGCAACAGCGACTGGAACACCCGCAATCTCTTCACCGGCTGGGTGGATGTCGAGCTCAGCGACCAGGGACGAGCGGAGGCGAAACGTGCCGGCGAGCTGATCGCCGCGTACGAGAAGCGGCCGGACATCCAGTACACGTCGCGGCTCAAAAGGGCGATCCATACCGCCGATATCGCGCTTGCCGTTGCCGACCGCGACTGGATCGATGTGAAGCGCAGCTGGCGGCTCAACGAGCGTCACTACGGAGCGCTGCAGGGCAAAGACAAGGCTTCGACCCTCGCCGAGTACGGCCAGGAGCAGTTCATGACCTGGCGACGTTCGTTCGATGTTCCGCCGCCGCCGCTCGACGACGACAGCGAATTCTCGCAGGCACACGACGTTCGATACGCGGGTCTCGGCACCGACCTTCCGCGGGCGGAATCCCTCAAACTCGTGATCGACCGGATGCTGCCCTACTGGGAATCAGACATCAAGGCTGACCTCGCCGCGGGCAAGACCGTGCTCGTGACCGCCCACGGCAACTCGATTCGCGCGCTCGTCAAGCACCTCGACGGCATCTCGGACGACGACATCGCCGAACTGAATATCCCGACCGGCATCCCACTCGTCTACACGCTCGGAGACGACTTCATGCCGACGAAGCCGGGGGAGTACCTCGACCCGGAGGCCGCCGTCGCCGGGGCCGCCGCGGTCGCAGCCCAGGGCGCGAAGAAGTAGCTCCGCCCGGGTGATTGTTCGCTTTCGGGGCGATTGTTCGGCGGCGCCGGGCACCACTCGTCCCGAAAGCGAACAATCGCGAGGTGTTACAGGTCCGTCGCGACCCAGTCGCCCGTCGCGAGGTACTGCACCTTCTTGGCGATCGACACCGCGTGGTCGGCGAACCGCTCGTGGTACCGGGATGCGAGGGTCGCGTCGACGGTGTCGACCGCGGCACCCTTCCAGGTCTCGCCGAGCACCTTGTCGAACACGCTGAGGTGCAACGCATCGATCTGGTCGTCATCGTTGCGGATCTCCTCGGCGAGACGAACGTCTTCCGTGCGCAGCAGCTCGGTGAGCTTGTTGGCGATCTGCACGTCGAGGCGACCGAGCTCGGCGAAGGTTCCGCGCAGCGACTTCGGCACGACTTTGTCGGGGAAGCGGTAGCGGGCCAGCTGGGCGATGTGCTCCGCCATGTCGCCCATCCGCTCGAGGGACGCGCTGATCCGAAGCGCACTCACGACGATGCGCAGATCACGAGCGACAGGCTGCTGCCGGGCGAGGATATTGATGGCGAGCTCATCGAGCGCGACAGTAGCCTCGTCGATCTTCTGGTCGTCATCGATGACGATCTCGGCCAGCGCGACATTCGATTCGTTGAATGCCTTCGTGGCGTTGTCGATCGCGATCGCGACGAAACCTGCGATCTCGACGAGGCGCTCCTGCACCTCCGCCAGTTCCTGCTGGAATACCTCGCGCATGTTGTGTTTCCCTCTCACCACGGGCGCTGACGACCCGCACAGTTCTTCGCAACAGTGCTCTGCTCAGGTGAACGGCGGGTGCCCGACGGCTGAACAACTGTCAAAGTGGTTGACCCCGGGTCGAACGACTCGCAGACCTGCGGGGAGATGTAACTAATCTAGTCGCTATGGACTCCGCCCTGCTGGTGCCGCTGTCCCTGGCGTTCGGCGTCGTCGTCGGCGCCGGGGTCGTCATCATCCTCATCGCCTCCGCGCGTCGCGGACAGCGCGCGGTCGAGGTGGTGAGCACGTCGGTTCCTGACGGGGTCGACCAGGTCATCGAGGCGCTGGAGTCTGCTGGCGTGGTTCTCGATCCGTCCAACAACGTCGTGAAAGCGAGCCCGGGAGCGCTCGCGTTCGGTCTGGTCTGGAACCAGGCCCTCGTGCATCCGGAGCTAGTCACCCTTGTCGACAGGGTGCGCAGACTCGGCGACCCGATCACCCAGGAACTCGAGCTGGCGCGCGGTCCGTTCGGTGATGCGAACATCTACCTCTTCGTGCGAGTTGCGCGACTCGGAGCCCGCTACATCCTGCTCCTGGCGGAGGACCGTACGGAGTCATACCGACTCGACGAGGTGCGCCGCGATTTCGTCGCTAATATCAGTCACGAGTTGAAGACGCCGATCGGCGCCGTGAGCCTCCTCGCCGAGGCGCTGCAGGCCGCGTCCGACGAGCCGGAGCAGGTGCGGAGGTTTGCGAAGCGTCTCACCAAGGAGTCGGAGCGCCTCACGCGCATCACGCAGGAGATCATCGAACTCTCCCGCCTGCAGGCCGCCGATGCTCTCACCAAGCCGGATGTCGTCGACATCGACCACGTAGTCGCCCTCGCGGTCGACCAGACGAAGGTCGCCGCCGACTCCAGCCACGTGACCATCGTGAGTGGCGGTGACCCCGGCGCCGAGGTCTACGGCGACGAGCCGCTGCTCGCTGTTGCCCTCCATAATCTGATCGCCAACGCCATCCAGTATTCGCCGAAAGGCTCGCGGGTCGGCGTCGGCGTCAACAACTCCGACGGGGTCGTGGAGATCGCGGTCACCGACCAGGGCATCGGAATCCCCGACGAGGATCGCGACCGCGTCTTCGAGCGTTTTTACCGCATAGATCCCGCTCGCTCGAGACACACCGGCGGTTCGGGCCTCGGCCTCAGCATCGTCAAGCACGTCGTGCAGAACCACGGCGGCGATATCCGTGTCTGGTCCCAGCCCGGCAAGGGATCGACTTTCACCATCCGCCTGCCGGAGGCCACCCACGCCGCCGCATCATCATTGAAAGAAGCCTAGGTGTTCATGAAAACCCAGACGGAGGCAACACCATGACCAGGATTCTCATCGTCGAAGACGAGAAGTCGCTGAGCGAGCCGCTCGCCTTTCTCCTCGGCAGGGAGGGATACGAGATCACGATCGTGGATGACGGCCCCTCCGCCATCGCGGAGTTCGACCGCAGCGGCACCGACCTGATGCTGCTCGACCTCATGTTGCCTGGCATCCCCGGCACAGAGGTCTGCCGCGAGATCCGCACGCGCTCGCAGGTGCCGATCATCATGCTGACCGCCAAAGACAGTGAGGTGGATGTCGTCGTCGGCCTTGAACTCGGAGCAGACGACTACGTGACGAAGCCCTATTCGACCCGCGAGCTCCTCGCCCGCATCCGCGCCGTGCTCCGGCGCCGGGTCGAGACAGATGACGATGGTGTCGCCATCCTCGAATCCGGCGACGTGCGCATGGACGTCGAACGCCACACCGTCGCCGTGCGCGGTGCGGAGACCGCCATGCCTCTCAAGGAGTTCGAACTGCTCGAGCTGCTGCTGCGAAACTCCGGCCGCGTGCTCACGCGCGGGCAGCTCATCGACCGCGTCTGGGGAGCCGACTATTTCGGGGACACGAAGACGCTGGACGTGCACATCAAGCGCATCCGCTCGAAGATCGAGGCGACGCCCTCGGAGCCCGAGATGCTGGTCACCGTGAGAGGCCTCGGCTACCGCTTCGAGGGATGATCTCGGTCGGTGGTCGAGCTTGTCGGCCGGTCGAGCCTGTCGGTCGGTGGTCGAGCCTGACGAGACCTAGGGCGTCGCCGTGGGGATCGGCACCGTCACCGGCGGGTTGGTCGACGTCGACGTGGGCGACGGTGTCGGTGTCGGGGTGCTCGTCGGCAGCAGTCCCGAGTATTCACTCTGCGATCCGTCGAGAATCGGAACGAGCAATTGCTGGCCACTCACCGAGCCGTACTGGAAGTAGACCGGAAGAAGCGTGCCCGCCACCTTGCCGATGTTCTTGAAGACGAGTTGAGACGTCGTCTTCGAGCCGAAGGTCTTCACCCCGCCGGCCTCGAGATGGAAGGTGGATGTCACTTTGCCGCTGGTTGACGTGTACTGCACCCGCAGATCCACCGGGTCTTGTCCGTCGTTGATGAGGTTGACGAGGAAGCTCGCCGTTTCGCCATCGGCCGACAGCAGCAGGGCGTTTCGCACCTTGACCGTGCCGACCTGGGTGCCCACGCCATTGCTCGGATCGTAGCGCTGAAGAGTGGACTGCACCGTAAAGAAGGTGCAGCCGCTCGTGCCGAGGAGCACCCCAGCCACAAGCACGACGGACACAGCACTACGTGCTCTCACAAAACCCTCCAGGACGCGGGACAACGCCCCCGAGTTTAGCCTACAGAGGCCGCGGGCCCGCAGACGGGTGAGGACAGACTAACTGAAAGAACGCTGTGGTAAACTGGAGGCCACAGAACGGAGCTCCATCAATGCTTTTCGAGGTCGGCGAAACCGTCGTTTACCCCCACCACGGTGCTGCAACCATCATCGAGGTCAAGAACCGAACGATCAAGGGTGAGGACAAGCTCTACCTCAAGCTCCGCATCGCACAGGGGGACCTGACCATCGAGGTGCCAGCAGACAATGTCGATCTGGTCGGAGTTCGTGATGTCATCGGGCGTGAGGGCGTCGAGAAGGTATTCGAGGTCCTGCGCAGCCCGTTCACAGAGGAGCCCTCCAATTGGTCTCGTCGGTATAAGGCGAACATGGAGAAGCTCGCGTCTGGCGATGTCATCAAGGTGTCGGAGGTCGTTCGCGACCTGTGGCGTCGTGACCAGGACCGCGGACTCTCCGCCGGCGAGAAGCGAATGCTCGCGAAGGCGCGTCAGATCCTGATCTCCGAGCTCGCACTTGCCGAGAAGACCGACGAAGAGAAAGCCTCTACCGTTCTCGACGAGGTCCTGGCCTCCTAGGTCCTTACTTCCGGAGCGGCTGTGAACGTGGGCATCCTGCCTCGGGTGGCAGTGATCGTCGTCGCCGCCGGCAGCGGGGAACGTCTAAAAGCCGGCATTCCGAAGGCATTCGTGCCGGTCTCCGGACTGTCGATAGTGGAGCGGTCCCTGAACGCGATCTTCGCGCTCGCCGACGAGGTGCAGGTGATCGTCGTTGCGCCAGCAACCCACCTCGACCCGATCGACGGGGCGACGGTGGTTCCCGGCGGGCGATCGCGACAGGCGTCGGTCGCCGCGGGGCTGGCCGTCCTCGACGCGCACATAGACATCGTGCTCGTGCACGACGCAGCCCGCGTCTTCACACCTACCGCTCAGTTCGAGCGGGTGATCGATGCCGTGCGCTCGACGCAGGCCGGAGTCATCCCGGGCCTCGCCGTGACAGACACGATCAAGCGCACAGACGGCGGAAAAGCTCGGGAGACGATCGACCGCTCCCAGCTGGTTGCCGTGCAGACCCCGCAGGGCTTTCCGCGCGGGCAACTCGTCGCGGCCTACGCTGCCGCAAGCGAGGATTACACGGATGACGCGGCCCTGTTCGCGGCCGCAGGCCACGCTGTGACCGTGGTCGAGGGTGATCCGGACGCGTTCAAAATAACGACCCGGTGGGATCTGCGCCGTGCCGAGCTGATGCACGGCAGCGGTTCGACCCGCATCGGAACGGGAACAGATGTGCATGCTTACGACGACAGTAGCGAACTGTGGCTCGGCGGCCTGCACTGGCCGGGCGAACGAGGTCTCTCCGGACACAGCGACGGCGACGCACTCAGCCATGCGATCTGCGACGCCCTGCTGGCCGCCGCCGGGCTCGGCGACATTGGTTCCCGCTTCGGCACGGCCGACCCGCGGTTTGCAGGAGCCCATGGTGACGTATTTCTCACCGAGACGGTGCGGCTGCTCGCGGTAGCCGGCTACCGGATCGGCAACGTCGCGGCCCAGGTCATCGCAGGCGCGCCGAAGATCGGGCCGCGCCGAGACGAGCTGCA
>JAYVNU010000141.1:0-5000 GCA_043758345.1 Lacisediminihabitans sp. | reverse complement strand
TCGCGGTCACGTAGGCCGACTTGAACTCTGAGGCGCGGATGCCGTGCACGCTGGAGATGTTGATCACGCGCCCGAAACCCTGCTCCTACATATGCGGGGGCGCCGCCCGGTTGAGCAGGAACGGTGCCTCCACCATGGGTGTGAGGATGGTGTGGAATCTCGCCGGATCGAAGCTCTCGATCGGGCTCACATGCTGGATGCCGGCGTTATTGACGAGGATGTCGACGTCGAGCGGACCGGTCAGCGACCCGGTGTCCGCGAGGTCGACCTCCCACGATTCGCCACCCAGTTCGGAAGCAAGGGATGACGCGGCCTCGCCGTCGAGATCGGCGATGATTACGTGCGCGCCCTCCGCCGCGAACGCGCGCGCGATCGCCGCACCGATTCCGCTTGCACCCCCGGATGGAGCAACGACGATGTCGCTTTTCGATGGAATCCTCTCGACAATAATGCCGCTCGGCAGGCTGGCGGTGAACGTGCTTCACCGGGTCGCGGATGCGGACGCGGGCAGCGATGCTCCGGCGGAACGGCACTTGACGGCACAAGGTTGACGGCACAGGGTTGACGGATGACGACGCCGGCACGGGCGGAGGTGGCCACTCCCCGCACCTCGAGCACCAGGACGAATTCCTCGAGGCTCTGCTCGCACACCTCGGTGAGTCAAACTCCGTCTAGCATCGGAGGGTGCCAACCATCGCCGTCGCAACCATCGTCGGCCTGCGCACCGCCATTTCCGCTGCTCGCGCGGCCGGACGAACCGTCGCCCTCGTTCCCACCATGGGCGCCCTGCACGCCGGACACCTGGCGCTCATCCAACGGGCGACGGAAGCCGCGGATCTCGTCGTCGTCTCGATCTTCGTCAATCCGTTGCAGTTCGGGGCGAATGAAGACCTCGACCTGTATCCGCGAACGCTGGCCGCAGATCTCGAACAGTTGAGCGCGGCCGGTGTCGCCATCGCGTTCACCCCGGGTGTCGACGAGATGTACCCGCACGGAGCGAGCCAGACGCGGGTCACCGCCGGCCAGGTCGGTTCATTGTACGAGGGCAGCTCGCGTTCCAGACACTTCGACGGCGTTCTCACTGTCGTCTCGAAACTGCTTAACATCGTGCGGCCGGATGTCGTGCTCTTCGGCCAGAAAGACGCGCAGCAGGTCTTTCTCGTGCGACGGATGGTCGCCGATCTCGACGAGCCGGTGCGGGTCGAGACCGTCCCGACGGTTCGCGAGGCCGACGGACTCGCGCTGTCCAGCCGTAACCGCTTTCTCGACGTGAAGCAGCGGCGGGCGGCGCTCGGCCTGTCGGGCGCGCTCGAGGCGGCGGAGTCATCCGCCGATCGAGGCATCGACGCCGTGCTCGCGGCAGCGCAGTCGGTGCTCGCCGGCGAGACCGGCGTCGAACTCGACTACCTGAAAGTGGTCGACCCGGACACCTTCCTCCCGGTGGATGACGACTACCGCGGCAAAGCCGTCATCCTCATCGCCGCGAGGGTCGGCACCACCCGCCTCATCGACAACGAGACGATCTTCCTGCAGGGTCGGCAGGGCCACTGACCCGGTCTCGACGCGTTCGACAATCGAGCCTGTTCCGGTGATCGAGCCTGTCGAGATCCGCGAGACCCGCTCCCGTAAACTTGGCCCGACAATCACGGGAGCGTAACAATGACCGACCAGCCGGCCGCAGCAGAGGCACAGCCGACCGAAGATGAGATTTCGGAACAGACTCAGATTCGCCTCGCCAAGCGCGATCGGCTCATCGCGTCGGGCGCGGAGGCGTACCCCGTCTCCCTCCCGATCACCACGACGATCCCCGCCACCCGCCAGCAGTACGCGAACCTGGAGACCGATGCCGTCACCGGCGACGTCGTCGGACTCGCCGGCCGCGTAGTGCATCTCCGCAACACCGGCAAACTCTGTTTCGCGTCGTTGCAGTCCGGCGACGGATCCCGCATCCAGGCCATGGTCTCGCTCGCCGAGGTCGGCCAGGAATCGCTCGACGAATGGAAGGATCTCGTCGATCTCGGCGACCACCTCTTCGTTTCGGGGGAGGTCATCTCCAGTCGTCGCGGCGAGCTGAGCGTTCTGGTGAAGAGCTGGAAGATCGCGGCGAAGGCCATCCGTCCGCTGCCGAACCTCCACGGGGAGCTCAGCGAGGAGACCCGCGTTCGCCAGCGTTACCTCGACCTGATCTCACGCGAGGCCGCTCGTGACAACGTGCGCAACCGGTCGATCGCAGTCGCGTCACTTCGACGAACCTTCGCCGATCATGGCTACGTCGAGGTCGAGACGCCGATGCTGCAGACGATGCACGGCGGGGCATCCGCTCGTCCGTTCGTCGTGCACAGCAACGCCTTCGATGCCGAGCTGTTCCTGCGCATCGCTCCCGAGCTATATCTGAAGCGCGCCGTCGTCGGCGGCATCGAGCGCGTGTTCGAGATCAACCGCAACTTCCGCAACGAGGGCGCCGATTCCACCCATTCGCCTGAGTTCGCGATGCTCGAGGCCTACCAGGCGTATGGCGACTACACCCAGATGGCGGATCTCACCCAGGAGATGGTGCAGAACGCCGCGTTCGCGGTCTCCGGTTCGCATGTCGTGACGTGGAATGACGGCACGGAGTTCGACCTCGGCGGCGACTGGGATCGCATCTCGATGTATGAGTCGCTGAACGCGGCATCCGGCTGGTCCATCACGGTCGAGACGCCGCTCGACGAGTTGAGGGCGAAGGCGGATTCACTCGGCATCGAGGTCGGGCAACCCACGGCCGGCAAGTATGTCGAGGAGCTCTGGGAGCACTTCATGAAGGGCGAACTCGAGCGTCCGACCTTCGTCATGGACTTTCCCGTCGACACCAGTCCGCTGGTACGAGATCACCGTTCGAAGCCAGGGCTGGTCGAGAAGTGGGACCTCTACATTCGCGGATTCGAACTGGCGACCGGTTATTCGGAGCTCGTGGATCCGGTCATCCAGCGTGAGCGGTTCATCGCGCAGGCGAAGCTCGGAGCCGCCGGCGACCTCGAGGCGATGCGCCTCGACGAAGAATTCCTGCGCGCGCTCGAACACGGGATGCCGCCGACCGGTGGCATGGGAATGGGCATCGACCGGCTGCTGATGGCGCTGACCGGCCTTGGTATCCGCGAGACCATCCTGTTCCCGCTGGTCAAATAGCGTGAGGGCCCGACGGGTATGGTTTCTCCAGTGAGCTACCTGCCGAAAGAGCCGAAGGATCCGAAGAAGATCTCGACGAACCGACTCATTCTGTGGATCGCTGTCGCCGGCGTCGGGGTCTATTCGATCATCCAGGGCGTCACGGCGATCATCGCGAACGGTGGGAAGTAGGGCGCTCCCAGCGGGAGCCCGTATCCTACGAAGGTGATTCAAGGCTTCTGGGGCAACGCGATCTACTCGGTCATTCCGACGATCCTGCTCGGGGTCGTGTTCTGGCTCGTGATGCGGTCGATCTTGAGGGCTGACCGTACCGAACGCAAGGTCTACGCCGACATCGAGGCCGAAGAGCGCGCTCGCATCGACAAGGAACGTCCGCTGTAGCGGCTGGACCGCGCACCGACACATTACGTCTATGGAGGTCAGCCCTCGATCGTCGCTGACTCTATTGCCCGACCCCAGACGTAGGTCAAAATAAATGATTGCGCTAGCACAGCCCACAAAATCCATTGCGTCCACTGCTCGCCCGCGAGCGCGGCGCGGATGACGATTGCTACCACGACTTCACCGAATACCAGCCACAGCGCCACTGCTCCGACCGAAGCGAATGCGTCGATCGCAAGAATGCGATCTCGCTCATCCCGGTACTCCATCGAGGTGATCCGGCGCTTGTCCGACGATTGCGGGCGGCGAGCGACGCGGGCCAGAACGACGATTCCCACCGTGGCGCCGAGCATGATGATCATGCTCAGAAAATCGCGAAGCAAGCCCGTGACCAGCGCAGTGGCAAGGCACACCATACAAATCAGGAAATTCGGCAGCGACACCGGTAGTCGTGAGCGTTTAGCCGACATGGAAGACCTCCTCGATAGAGCGCTCAAAGTAGCGCGACACGGCGAAAGCGAGGGTTAGCGAGGGGTCGTATTTTCCTGTCTCGATCGCGTTGATCGTCTGGCGGGATACGCCGAGCGCCGAGGCGAGCGACGCTTGCGACAGGTCTGCCGCAAGCCTCAGTTCCCGCACGTCGTTTCGCACGTGTCAAGCGTGCTTTACATCACCGTTTCTGTCAAGGGTGCTTGACACAGGGGAGCGTACGAGCAATCGAGTCGGTCAGGATGGGCCAAGCATCAGCAGCTCGCCGACCTCGCAGTCGAGTGCGTCGCAGATCGCCCGCAGCGTGGAGTATCGGATGGCGCATGTGGCAAGCATCCGAAAACGCAGGAGTTCCTCGTCATCCTGAGCAAAACATGCCTCTTTTGCTCGAAAAGGGCAGAATCTCCTGCGTTTTGAGGAGGGAAACGGAGGGGCGGATGGATGCCGTCACGCCTAGGGCGAACAGGGGCAGTAATCACATGGTTCGCTGGTTACTCTCTCTATAACGGCGCCATACCTGCTTCGGTGCCAGAGGAGTTAACATGTTTGAACGATTTACCGACCGGGCTCGCCGCGTTGTCGTTTTGGCGCAAGAAGAAGCCAAGATGCTCAACCACAACTACATCGGCACGGAGCACATCCTGCTCGGCCTCATCCACGAGGGTGAAGGCGTCGCAGCCAAGGCCCTCGAGTCCCTCGGAATCTCGCTCGACGCTGTGCGCGAGCAAGTCCAGGACATCATCGGACAGGGCCAGCAGCAGCCGACCGGTCACATCCCCTTCACGCCCCGTGCGAAGAAGGTTCTCGAGTTGAGCCTGCGCGAAGCGCTGCAGCTCGGCCACAATTACATCGGTACCGAGCACATTCTGCTCGGCCTCATTCGCGAGGGCGAAGGAGTCGCTGCGCAGGTGCTTGTGAAGCTCGGCGCGGATCTCAACCGCGTGCGCCAGCAGGTCATCCAGCTG
>JAYVNU010000140.1:0-5004 GCA_043758345.1 Lacisediminihabitans sp. | reverse complement strand
TCAGACGTTGTCGCCGCCGGTGTCATCCGCTCTCACCGCGACGGTCGCACCGCCCCACGTCCACTCGTTCACCTCGGGGATGTCTTCGCCGTGCTGCCGCGTATATGCCCGTGCCCGTATGCGGGCGTCCTGCATGTCCTGCCGAAGGGCAGCCTCACGCTCGGCGAGCCCCGGAACCCGGTCGAGGGTGTCGATGACGAGCTGGTAGCGATCGAGATCGTTGAGCATGACCATGTCGAACGGCGTCGTCGTCGTTCCGTTCTCGATGAACCCGCGCACGTGCAGGTTGACGTGACCGTGACGCTTGTAGGTCAGGCGATGGATGAGCCACGGGTAGCCGTGATAGGCGAAGATCACCGGCTTGTCGACGGTGAAGATCGCGTCGTACTCGTGGTCGCTCAACCCGTGCGGATGCTCGCCCTCGGACTGCAGGCGCATCAGGTCAACGACGTTCACGACCCGCACCTTCAGCGCCGGAACGCGGTCACGGAGGATGGATGCCGCAGCCAGGATCTCGAGAGTCGGAACGTCCCCCGCAGCGGCGAGCACGACATCCGGTGGCTCCCCCGCCGTCTCCGTGCCGGCCCACTCGAGCAGGCCGAGTCCCCGGGTGCAGTGCTCGATCGCCTGCTGCATGGTCAGCCAGTTCGGCGCCGGCTGCTTTCCGGCGACGACGACATTCACATAGTCGACGCTGCGCAGGCAGTGGTCGTAGGTCGAGAGGAGGGTGTTAGCGTCGAAGGGCAGGTACACCCGCACGATGTCGGCCTTCTTGTTCATGACGTGATCGATGAATCCGGGATCCTGGTGGGAGAGACCGTTGTGGTCCTGACGCCAGACGTGCGAGCTGAGCAGGTAGTTGAGCGACGAGACCGGGCGCCGCCACGGTACCTTCTTCGACGACTCGAGCCACTTCGCGTGCTGGTTGAACATCGAGTCGACGATGTGGATGAACGCCTCGTAGGAGTTGATCAGCCCGTGTCGACCGGTCAACAGGTATCCCTCGAGCCACCCCTCGCACTGGTGCTCGCTCAGCATCTCCATGACTCGGCCCGTGCGCGCGAGGTGATTGTCTTCGGCATCGATCGGCCAGAATTCACCGTCCCACTGCTTGTCGGTGACCTCGAAGACGGCCTGCAGCCGATTGGATGCCGTCTCGTCCGGCCCGAAGATGCGGAAGGTCGTCGGGTTCTGCCTGATCACGTCGCGCAGCCAGCCGCCGAGCACCGCCGTCGCCTCGACGATCGTCGATCCGGGTGTCGGAACGTCCTCCGCGTAGTCACGGAAGTCGGGAAGCCTGAGGTCTTTGCGCAGGATCCCGCCGTTCGCGACCGGGTTGGCGCTCATCCGCAGATCGCCGACGGGGGCGAGTGCGGTCGTGAGTGCGACCGGGGCACCGGCCCCGTCGAAGAGTTCCTCCGGACGGTACGACCGCATCCACGACTCGAGCAGTTTCGTGTGTGCCTCGGTGTCGCGCGCGTTCGCGAGCGGAACCTGGTGCGATCGCCAGTTGTTCTCGGACGGATGTCCGTCGATCTCCTTGGGGCAGGTCCAGCCCTTCGGGGAGCGGAAGATGATCATCGGCCACGCGGGGCGTCCGACGAGGGTGCCGGCCGCGGCATCCGCCTTGATCTGCGCTATCTGGTCGAGAACGGTGTCGAGCGTCGCGGCGAAACGCTTGTGCACCTCGGTGGGGTCCTCGTCGTCGAATCCGCCGGACACGAGGTAGGGCGTGTGGCCGTAGCCGCGCATCAGCGAGAGCAGTTCCTCCTCCGGGATGCGGGCGAGCACGGTCGGATTGGCGATCTTGTAGCCGTTGAGATGCAGGATCGGCAGCACGACGCCGTCCTGCACCGGGTCGAGGAACTTGTTCGAGTGCCAGGCCGTCGCGAGCGGACCTGTTTCGGCCTCGCCGTCTCCGATCACGGTGGCGACGAGGAGGTCGGGATTGTCGAACGCTGCACCGTAAGCGTGGGACAGCGAGTACCCGAGCTCGCCTCCCTCGTTGATCGAGCCGGGCGTCTCGGGCGCAGCATGGCTCGGAATGCCACCGGGAAACGAGAACTGGCGGAACAGCGCGCGCATACCCTCCGTCGACTGTTCGATGCCGTTATAGAGCTCGCTGTAGGTGCCGTCGAGGTAGGCGTTCGCGACCATCCCAGGCCCGCCGTGACCGGGCCCGGTGATGTAGATCGTATTGAGGCCACGGTTCTGAATGACCCGGTTCAGGTGCGCGTAGATAAAGTTCAGGCCCGGCGTCGTGCCCCAGTGGCCGAGCAGCCGTGGCTTGATGTCATCCCTCGTCAGCGGACGCCTCAGCAGCGGATTGTCGAGAAGATAGATCTGCCCGATTGAGAGGTAGTTCGCGGCCCGCCACCACGCGTTCAACTGCTGAAGGGTTTCGCCCTCCACCGCCTTCGAGCTTCCGAAGACCCAGGCCGTGTCAATCAGTGTGGGCATCTGCTGTCTCATTTCCGATTGCGAGCGCGTTGTTCCAGTAGACATCCGCTGCCCCATCCCGAGTGGAACGGCCGATGCCCTCCAACACTTTCAGACCCCCGAAAGGCCGACCAGAGTCTTTGTGCCTATCGGGCGATGCTCGACCGGAGCGTCAGTTGCGATCCGGGTCGTCGTCGCCGTGCGAGGATGCGGCGAACAGGAGACCCTTCGGCGTGACCGCCGCGAGGCCGGCAACCGGAGTGAGACTTCCGGTGCTGAGGTCGAGCGCGGCGAGGTAGGTGGCACTCTGGTCCGGCGTGACGGTGGAAAACGCTTCGCCCGCCCGGAACGGCCCGGTCACCGCGTCCACCGTGTTGTGGGTCGAATCGGTCAGCCAGAGGGTTTCGCGCGAGGAGGTCGCGAAGACGGTGTCGTCGAGCGGCTGGGTCACGGCCAGAACCGAGACCGTCTTCGCGCTGTCCCACTTTCCGCCGAGGAAGATGAGTTGCTTGTCGGCCTGGGCGTCGAGCATGAATGCACCGCCGAAGCGTGGACTCGACCGGGGCACGACCTGGTTGGAGTCCGGGTCGGTCAGGGCGAGGGGCACGACCGCGCCCTCGGTGCCGGCATTGGCGCTGACGGCGGTGCTGTCGTCAGCGAGCACCGGGGTGAGCGCTGCGGTTGCACCCTCCAATTCGACGCTGTACGCCGCAGGGCCAGCCGGATTCGAGGGGTTCGACGCGCTGACGATGATGCGGTGCTCGTAGACGGAGATCGCGTCCGTTCCGCCACCGTGGGTGAGCCCCGAGTAGGCGAAACGCTTCGGTGCGGACGTTCTGGAGGGGTCGAGCGTGAGAAAGCTCGAGTTGCCGTCTTCGTTGGCGGTGAGGAGCAGACGATCCCGCGACGGATCCGCGGTCAGTCCATCCACCTTCCCCGTCACCGACCAGGATTTTCCGGCCTTGCCATTGAGGCTGTACTGCTGGATGGTACTGGCGGTGACCCCCGCCGGCGAGACCTCGCCGAGAGGTCCTATGCCGTTCTGGAATGTCACGTAGATGGAGTTGCCGAGGTGGGTGATGTCGTCGGGACTCGTCTCCGAACCGACAGCGGCGAAGCGGTGCACGACGAAACGATCATGCGAGGCTGAGGCGGGAGCGGTCGTTGCGGAGGCGGATGTCGCGACGCTTCCCAGCGCGAACACTGCGGTAGCTCCGAGGAGGGCGACGCCCGCTCGACGGGCACGGGTTGATGTGGTGGCCATGGAAATCCTCCTGGGAGCTAGCGGAACAACTTCTCACACTAGATATGAGTCGGAGCCCGTTCGCCCCCAGTTGCGCAAACACTGGGTGAACACAAGCCGCGGCAGGCGCGGAGAAGCGGGAGCGCTACCGGATGCCCTGTTCTTTGGCGCTTTCGAGCGCCCGTTCCCGATCTTCGAGGTTCAGACCGGCGAGCGCCTCCAGCTCGCCATCCGGGGCCTCTTCGACCGCGATCAGCCGGTCGTCCGCTCGCGGAACCGCGCGGAGGAGTTCGTCGAGTTTGCGCTGCGTAGCGGCCTGCTGGCGCGCCTGCGTGTGCTGGATCGCGAAGACCATGAACAGCGTGATCGTCGAACTCGCGACGAACAGCACGTTGTCCCACCATCCAGGAAAGGCGGATGCGACGCCGAAGACGACCCAGGCGGCGACGAGGGCTGCGACTACGAGACCAGCTGCGGAATGGGAGGTTATCTCGCCGACGAAGTGGAGCAGCCGACTCGACCAGTGCCGACCACTTCTCTTGACCGGCCTCGGCGACATCCCGCGGGGCGATTCCTGACCGTTCGAGCGTTCCGGCGCACCCGGTCGTCTGGCCGTCATGCCCTCACCGAGCTCCCTGTCGTCCGCACGTTTCTCCACAATCGGAGAATATCCGACGGCGTCTGACGAAGTGCTGACTCCCCTGTGGAATGATTCAGTTCACAGTGGGCGCCCGTGCGGGGCTCTCTCGACGGGAGGAGTGCCGGGTGGCGAATTTTCGAATCCGTGACTTTCATGCGGACGACACCGATGGTGTCCTGCGTCTCTGGGAGGAGATGCGAGACCTCCAGTTCGAACCGGTCTATGCGCTCTCGGAGGTTCTGGCGTCGTGCCAGGAGGATCACGCGGTCGTCGCGACGCACAATGACGTCGTCATCGGTGCCGCCGTCGGCCGCGCAGCTCACGCGCAGGGCTGGATCGTCTTTCTCTCGACAGCGGCGGCCTGGCAGGGGCAGGGCGTCGGCGCGGCGATGCTCGCCGGACTCGAACGCAGCATGGCTCCCCTCGGACTCTCGAAGCTCTCTGCCCTCCTGCCCGATACGGCCATGAGAGTCGATGCCTTCGTCGATCAGGGCTTCGAGGTGAAGAAGAACCTGCGCTACTTCGAGCGGCAGATCCCGGTGCAGCGGAAAGAGCTCGGCGCGCTCTCCGACCTGGGCGGTCGGGTTCTGCCTCGAGGACTCTGGGAATCCATCGGCGGCATGCAGAAAGAGAAGGAATTGCTCGAGCGAAGGTTGGTGATGCCGCTCGCGCATCCGGAACT
>JAYVNU010000139.1:0-5038 GCA_043758345.1 Lacisediminihabitans sp. | reverse complement strand
TCGCGTCACCGTTCTCGGCCGATCAGTACCGACCTGGGCGCTGCTGCTCGTCGCCTACCTCCTGTCTCGCGTGCTGACCACAGCGATACTTTTCGTCTTCTGGGCGTCAAGCCAACACTGGAACATCGCCCACTACGACGGCGGGAGCGGCTTCGGTGGCTTCCTTCAATCGTGGGACGGCCTCTACTATCGGCGGGTCGCTCTCGATGGCTATCCGACGAACATCCCGACGGATTCATCTGGCAGCGTCGAGAAGAACGCGTGGGCCTTCCTCCCGGTTTATCCGATGATCGTGCGCGCCGTGATGTCGGTGACCGGACTGGACTTCGCGCTGGTCGGCGTGCTCGTCGCCATGGCTTTCGGGGCGGCCGCGACTTTCGCCATCCACCGACTGCTCCTCGAGCGGTTCGGGGCGACCGTCGGCCTCTGGGGAGCACTCTTCTTCTGCTTCGGCCCGATGTCTTACGTGTTGCAGGTCACCTACGCCGAGAGCACCTATCTTTACTTCATGTTCGCGGCGCTGGCGGCCATGATGGCCAGGCGATACGGTGCCATGATCCCGTTCGGGGTGCTGGCTGCGTTCTCCCATCCGGGAGCCCTCGCCCTCGCCGCGGCTCTCACCCTGCAGAGATTCATCGGCTTCCTGAAGAAGCAGCCGACATCCCGGCCGGATCGGATCCTCGCCTGGACGGCCGTGGCGGTGATCGCACTCGCCGGCATTGCCTGGCCATTCATCTCTGCTGTCGTGACCGGCGATTCGGGCACGTACTTCAACACTGAATTCGCCTGGTGGCGCGACTACATCGGATCGGTGCACTTCCTCCCGTTCACACCCTGGTTTGTGTTCGCGGGGCATTACCTCGGTTTTCTCGGCATCGTGCTCGTCGTAGCCCTCCTTGCGGGATTCGTCATCTGGTTCACACGCGCGTCCACCAGGGCCCTCGGTACAGATCTCCGCGCCTACACCCTCAGCTGTGTCGGCTACCTCGTCGGCGTGTTCCTTCCGCAGCAGAGCCTCTTTCGCATGTTGCTGCCGCTGTCACCCCTTCTCGGAGCTCCGGTGCTCTCCCGCACGGTGCGAGCCCGGGTCATCACACTCTCGAGTTGCATCGTGCTGCTGCCCGTCGGCATCCTGCTGTTCTGGGTGATCTGGCCACCCTGAGTGTGCCGCTGGAACAGCACATCGTCGAGTCCCTCCGAGCGCGTGCGCCCCGATCGCGGGGTCGATATACGCGCAGACATGTTCTAGGGTAGGGCGGAGCGTTATCCATCCGTTACGCACCACGAAGGTCGAACCACTCTTTATGGCTTATCCGCACGCCCCGACCAACGAGGGACGCGAGCGACGCCCGAAGGTGAAGACCGGAGACTTCTCGATACGGAAGTCGTTGACCTCGATCGCCGCGACTGCCCTCGCTGTTGCGCTGGCCGCTTCGGTTGCGATCCCGGTGACCTCCGCGTCCGCCGACCTCTCCGCAACACCGACGAAGTTCTCCGCCGGCGGCCCTGCGTTGACCGTGAGCGACAGGGCGACCGTCGCCACCATCACGCGTGATGGCTTCACCATCGTGAAACCGCGGCGGCAGGCTGGTCCGACAATTGCCGCACTCGGCGGCTGGACGGCCCCGACTAAGTGGGCGATCTCCTCGCCATTCGGTCCTCGGGCGAGCATCTGCACCGGGGGTGGCTGCACCAGCGGCTTCCACGCGGGTGACGACTTCGCCGGCACCTGCAACGCCCCCTTCTTCGCAGCCTCCGCCGGCACGGTGGTCTCCGCCTCGTACGCCGGAACCGAGGGCGAGAAGATCGTCATCCAGAACGCCGGCAACATCACGACCAGCTACTCGCACATGTTCGCCGCCGGGGTTCTCGTCGCCGTCGGAGATAAAGTCACGGCCGGACAGAACATCGGACTCGTCGGATCGTCGGGCACGAGCACCGGCTGCCACCTGTACTTCCAGTACCTCGTCTCCGGCACGGCCGTCGACCCGGCCGCCGCCATGCTGACACACGGCATCCAGCTCGGCTGACCCTCACGCACAAATGGCCGCCACAGTCTGCTTGGCGGCCATCCGGTAGTGCTGATCACGGTGCTATTCGGCGAGAATGAGGTACAGCGCGCGGCGAGCATCGTCGATCTTCTCGACGGCGGCCTTTCGCTGCGCGTCCGTCGCGGAGTGACGGAACTGGTGCACGACCCCCATGAGCTTGCCGACGCTCTCCATGAATTCGCCGGCCGTCTCCGAGCGCCCTGGAGTCGCCTCCCAGGCCTTGCTGAAGTCGTCCGCGTGCTCCGCGACGTACGTCGTTCCGGCATCAGTGAGCTCGAACTCGGTCTTGCGGCCATCGCCTTTGCTGACGATGAGGTCCTCATCGACGAGTTGCTGCAGCGTCGGGTAGACCGAGCCGGGACTCGGACGCCAAGCGCCGCCGGTCTTCTCGGCAATGGCCTTGATCAGGCCGTATCCGTTCGACGGTCCCTCTGCGAGAAGGGAGAGGATGACGGAGCGGATGTCGCCCTTACTGGCGCGACGCTGGCCACGCGGTCCGAATCCGGGGCCGCCGAATCCGCCGGGGAAGCCGCCACCGAATCCTGCGCCGCCGAACCCGCGTTCGAAGCCCGGGCCTGCCGGGAAGCCCCCGCCCCCGGCGAAACCGTGGCCGCGACCGCTCGAATCATGGTGGAATCGACCAGCTGACAGCATCTGTGCCGCGCGGTCGAGTGGTGTGTTCGTATGTGTGTGTTGGTTCTTCATTGTGAAACCTCTTCGGTAGTCGGCTCGGATACCGAGCCATCACAGAACTTCTGCGATAATTTAAAGATATATCGTTCAGTTCGAATGCGCAAGTCGTGTTTAATCGGCACGTGTCACTTCTCCCCGAAACGCCGTCGCCGACGATCGTGATGTCCGGCGATGGTCTTCGGATCGCCAGTTATCATTTTCCGGTCGAGTCTCCCGATGCGCAGGTCGTCATAGCCCTCCATGGATTCGCGTCGAGCGCGATGACGAACTGGGTGCAGACGGGCTGGACGAGACATCTCGGTCGGGCCGGACTTCACGTGATCGCCTACGACCAACGTGGGCACGGAGCCAGCGACAAGCCACACTCCCCCGCCGAGTATTCGATGGAACTCCTCGTCGCCGACCTGCTCGCCGTGATCGACACCTACGGGTTCGACGAGGTCGCACTCGTCGGCTACTCCCTCGGCGCCAGGGTGAGTTGGCACGCGGCGCTCGAGCTCCCGACACGGGTGACGCGCGCGGTGCTCGGAGGGATCCCGGACGGCGATCCACTCACCGCCTTCCGCGCCGATGATGCGCTCGCCTACGCCCGCGGGGGCCCGGCGGTTACCCATCGGCTGACCAACACCTACCTGACGATGGCGGAGGGCATCCCCGGTAACGATCTCGCGGCCCTCGTCGGACTCGTCGAGGGGATTCGCGGCGGACCGCAACCCGACCCGTCGAATCCTCCGAGCCAACCGCTGTTCTTCGCTACGGGAAGCGAGGATCCGATCGTCGACGGATCACGTGCGCTCGCCGCAGCCTCTCCTCATGCAGAATTCTTCGAGATCCCTCACCGCAACCACTTCAACGCGCCGACCTCGCGGCCGTTTCGGGAGCGTGGCGTCGCCTTCCTCCTGAACTAACCCTTCGATGCGTCCGTTAAAGTGGGTGTTCGCGGGAAAGACTGGCTCGATGATCACGAGAGTGCGCTCCGCCGCCCCGATGGTCCTGCCGGTGATCGCCATCGTCCTTCTCGTCGTGACCTGGAATCGCCCTCTTCCCCTCGGGATCGTGGCGCCCGTCGCGATTGTGCTCATCGGCGCCGTGCTCGCGGCCGTGCACCACGCCGAAGTGGTGGCGCACCGGGTCGGGGAACCGCTCGGATCGATCGTGCTCGCCGTCGCGGTCACCGTCATCGAGGTCGGCCTGATCATCACACTGATGATCTCCGGCGGTCACAGCACCGAGACCCTCGCGCGCGACACGGCCTTCGCCGCCGTGATGATCAGCTGCAACGGGATCGTCGGGCTGTCGCTGCTGCTCGGCTCGCTGCGTCACGGGCTTCCGCGTTTCAATCCGGAGGGGACCGGAGCCGCGCTCGGCGTCGTAGCCACCCTCGCGGGCCTGACCCTCGTGCTTCCGACCTTCACGACCAGCGCATCCGGCGGCCGCTTCACCTGCACCCAACTCGCCTTCATCGCGGTCGCAGCCGCCGCCCTGTACGTCGCGTTCATCTCGACGCAGACGGGCCAGCACCGGAACTTCTTCCTGCCGGTGGACTCGTCGGGAGACATCATCGAGGGCGGAAGCCACGCCACCCCGCCGTCCTCGCGCACCACCGTGATCAGCGGTGTGATGCTCGCCGCGTCGCTTCTTGCGGTCGTCGGACTCGGCCATGCCGTCTCGCCGACGATCGAGACGGGCGTTGCCGCCGCGGGCATCCCGAGCACCTTCGTCGGTGTCGTAATCGCGCTGATCGTGCTGTTACCGGAGGGCCTCGCCGCCTCCCGTGCCGCCCTCCGCGACCGGATGCAGACCAGCCTCAACCTCGCCTACGGTTCGTCGATCGCCAGCATCGGACTGACCATTCCGGCAATCGCTGTGGCGAGCATCTGGCTCGAGGGCCCTCTGGTGCTCGGCCTCGGTCCGGTGCAGATCGTTCTTCTCGTGCTGACCATGATCGTGGCGACCCTCACGGTGATTCCGGGACGGGCAACACGGGTGCAGGGGCTCGTGCACCTCATCATCTTCGCGGCGTTCGTCTTCCTGGCGATCAGCCCGTAACCTCGCCGCGCCATCCGTTCGGCTATCACCACTCCGGCTACCACCACTGTGGATGAAGAGGGTGGTGG
This sequence comes from Lacisediminihabitans sp., assembly GCA_043758345.1. Taxonomy (GTDB): domain Bacteria; phylum Actinomycetota; class Actinomycetes; order Actinomycetales; family Microbacteriaceae; genus Lacisediminihabitans. Next base: position 177 of record JAYVNU010000139.1, on the reverse strand, counting down.
TCGCACAGGTGGGAGGTGGATGCGGGGTCTCGACAGGCTCGACCACCGGATGCCGCAGCGGGACTACTTCGGCGAGGTCGACCCGCTGCCGCCGATGCGGAACGTCGCGCCCCTGTGCTCGGCCGGGAGGCGGTCGCCGCGCCCGTGCAACTTGTTGCGAAGCGTGCCCTCCACGTA
>JAYVNU010000138.1:0-5050 GCA_043758345.1 Lacisediminihabitans sp. | reverse complement strand
GGCAGCTTCTCGATCTTGTGTTGGGCGAAGATCGCGACGGCATCGTCGGGGTCGATGCCCTCGGGCGCCGTGATCAGGGGCATGCGTGTCATGACGTCGCGCACGAACGTCGTCGCCTTTTCGAAGGGGGAGACGAAACGCATGTCGCGGTTGCTGACGATCCCGACGAGTTTGCCGTCGACATCCACGACCGGGAGTCCCGAGATGCGGAACTGGCCGCAGAGCGCGTCGACCTCGGCCACGGTCGCATCCGGAGTCGTGACGACAGGGTTCGTGATCATCCCCGACTCGCTTCGCTTCACCAGGTCGACCTGGCCCGCCTGGTCGGCGATCGAGAGGTTGCGATGCAGCACGCCGATCCCGCCCTGGCGCGCGATGGCGATCGCCATGCGGGATTCGGTGACCGTGTCCATCGCCGAGGAGAGGAGCGGAGCGGCGAGGGTGATGCGCCGACTCAGTCTCGTGGTCGTCTCCGCCTCGCTCGGGATGACGTCGGTGTGGCCTGGAAGGAGCATCACATCGTCGTAGGTGAGTCCGATGAATCCGAAGGGATCCGGCTGATCCATTATTTACCCGATTTCGAAGAACTGTGGTGGAGGGAGTCCGGACGACGACGATGGATTCCGGTATTCAATATTAACGCCAGATGGCGGTGGAGCTATTCCCCCGCCATAATTGCGAGACCGAACGGTGGCCTGCGCGAAACACGGGGGACACAATCGATCGGTAACGTCAATGCGGACGGATCGGCCTTCGCCGTCTCCCGATGCTCACACCCACGGAGGTCCAGATGGTGACAGCGCTCAGAAGCAGACCCCGTGTCATCCGACTCGTTATCGTCCTTCTCGCTCTGATGTTCGCCGTCGCAGCTTTCGCATTCTCGACGACGGATTCGGCCTCCGCGCGGTCGTATGTTCCCGCGGCCGACACCACCCCGACACCGTCGCCGTCGGGCAGCGCCGCGACAACAGCTGCCCAGAGCATCGGAATCTGGATTCGCATCGCCAGCGACAAGAGCAACGTGCCGAACGCGAAGATCACCGTCACCGGCCCAAATGGATTCAGCGCGACCGTCGTGAGCGGTGCCGACGGCCGGGCGACCGTCCCGATCGAGAAGACCGGAACCTACAAGGTGCTCCTCGACAAATCCACGATTGCCGCTGGACTCTCGGTGCTCGGTGACAACCCTCGCGATGTGCAGGTCGACGCCGAGAACCAGGGCGTTCCCGCCTACTTCCTCCTCGGAGATGGTGCGGCCGGTGGAGCGACCCCGACTCCGGGGAAGACGTCTTCTCCGACCACGTCCTCCGGCACCACCCCGACATTCGCCGAGGTGGTGTTCCCACGAATCGCGACTGGCCTCATCTACGGTCTGTTGATCGCTCTCGCCTCTATCGGCGTCTCGCTCATCTACGGAACGACCGGCCTCAACAACTTCGCCCATGGAGAGTTGGTGACGTTCGGCGGCCTCGTCGGTTACGTCGTCTCCGGGGTCATGCACATGCCGGGCTGGCTCGGCATCCTGAGCGCGGTCGTCTTCGGTGGGATTTTCGGATACCTGCAAGACCTCGGCCTGTGGAAACCCCTGCGCAAGAGGGGCATCGGCCTCATTCCGCTCATGATCGTGAGCATCGGCCTCTCACTCGCCCTCCGCTACATCTTCAACTTCATCTTCGGACCGGATCTGCTCGTCACCCCGAGCGACAGTTCGTCGTTCCTGACCCTCGGCCCCGTTCATCTCAGATTCTGGGATGTCGTGAGTCCGATCATCTGCATCGTTGTGCTGCTGCTCGTGGCATTCGCGATGCTCCGCACCCGCATCGGCAAGGCGACGCGCGCGGTCGCCGACAACCGTTCGCTCGCCGCCGCCACCGGGATCAATGTCGAGCGGGTCATCCGTATCGTGTGGGTCGCCGGCGGAGCACTCGCCGGACTCTCGGGTGCCCTGATCGGCTACTACCAGCCGGTCAGTTGGGAGACGGGAGCGAGCATCCTGCTTCTCATCTTCGCTTCGGTGACTCTCGGTGGATTTGGGTCGGCATTCGGTGCGCTCGTCGGGTCCCTGATCATCGGGCTACTGATCGACCTGTCGACGAGTTATGGCTTCATTCCTTCCAATCTGAAACTCGTCGCCGCGCTCGCGGTGATGATCATCATCCTTCTCTTCCGACCGCAGGGCATCCTCGGCCGCAAAGACCGAATCGGTTAGGGAACGCTCGTGGACTTCAACTTCATCCCGCTGGCCTTCGGCGAGATCGTCTCACCGCTGACGATCGGCTACGCGCTCGCGGCGCTCGGCCTCGCCGTGCACTTCGGATTCACCGGGCTGCTCAACTTCGGCCAGGCCGGATTCATGGCCGTCGGAGGTTATGCGTTCGCGATCACGACGGTCAAGTTCGGCTGGCCGCTCGGCTGGGCGCTCGTCGCAACCGTACTCGGGGCGGTGCTCTTCGCCCTGCTGCTCGGTATCCCGACGCTGAGGCTGCGGGCGGACTATCTGAGCATCGTCACCATCGCGGCCGCCGAGATCGTGCGTTACACGGTCAAGACCCCGAGCATTAGCCAGTACACCGGTGGATCCGACGGCATCAACGGCGCCTCCCGCGACTTCTACGCCCTGAACCCGCTGCCGGACATCCAGTACGGATTCGGTGTTCTCACCTACAACAACAACCAGATGTGGTCGATTCTCGTCGGCTGGGCCGTCGTCATCATCGCCGCAGTGCTCGTCTGGCAGCTGATGCGCAGCCCCTGGGGCCGAGTGATCAAGGGGATCCGTGAAGACGAGGATGCCGTGCGCAGCCTCGGCAAGAACGTCACCTGGTACAAGATGCAATCCCTGATTCTCGGTGGGGTGCTCGGTGGTCTCGGCACGGTGCTCATCATCATCCCGACATCGCTCCAGCCAGACAACTACGGCACCCAGACGACGTTCTTCCTTTACACCATCGTGCTGCTCGGTGGCGCTACGACGGTGCTCGGACCCATCGTCGGGTCCATCATCTTCTGGGTGGTTCTGCAGCTGTCAGATGGCATTCTCACCCTTCTCGTCAACAATCACCTGCTGCCCCTTTCATCGGTGCAGCAGGGGCCGATCCGGTTCATCATCGTCGGAATCGCGCTGATGCTGCTCGTGATCTTCCGTCCGCAGGGTATTTTCGGCAAGAAGAGGGAGGCGCACTTCAGTGGCTGATGCAAAGAAAACCGCGACCGTGCTGCAGGTCGGCGAGCCCCTTCCGGGCGTACCGAAGGTGGATCCGATCCTGGTGGCGCATGGTGTGCGCCGCACTTTCGGCGGTGTCAACGCCGTGGACGTCGAACACGTCGAGATCCCCCGCAATGCCATCACGGCCCTCATCGGTCCGAACGGCGCGGGGAAGACCACCTTCTTCAATCTGCTCACCGGGTTCGACAAGCCCGACTCCGGCACGTGGGCCCTCGACGGCAAGAGCCTTGCCAACGTCCCGGCCTATAAGGTCGCACGTCGAGGCATGGTGCGCACCTTCCAGCTCACCAAAGCCCTCAGCCTCCTCAGCGTCATGGAGAATATGCGGCTCGGGGCTGGCCAGCAGACCGGCGAGCGCTTTCTGACCTCGCTGGTCACCCGTTTCTGGCGAAAGCGCGAAGACGAAATCACCGCGCAGGCGATGGAGCTTCTCGCACGCTTCAAGCTGGACACGAAGGCGGATGACTATGCCGCCAGCCTCTCCGGAGGCCAACGAAAGCTGCTCGAGATGGCTCGAGCGCTGATGTCGAAGCCCGAGCTGGTCATGCTCGACGAGCCGATGGCCGGGGTGAATCCGGCTCTGACACAGTCGCTGCTCGGTCACATCCTGAATCTGAAGAAGGAGGGCATGACCGTGCTCTTCGTCGAACACGACATGCACATGGTGCAGACGATCGCCGACTGGGTGATCGTGATGGCGGAGGGCAAGATCGTGGCCGAGGGCTACCCGGATGTCGTCATGCGCGACCAGGCCGTCATCGATGCCTACCTCGGTGCCCACCACGACACCGACCTCGGTTCGCTCACCGGACAGCTCGAGGTGGCGAAAGATCTCGGCGACAGCTTTCTCGTTGGCGAGATCTCGGACGAGATCAGAGACGAAGCAGCTGACAGCACAACGGAGGCCACCGATGGCAAGTGACGAAATCATCCTCGAGACGAAGGATCTGATCGCTGGCTATATCCCGGGCGTCGACATCCTGAACGGGTGCAACGTCTATGTCGCGAAGGGCGAGCTGGTGGGCATCATCGGCCCGAACGGCGCCGGGAAGTCGACCCTGCTGAAAGCGATCTTCGGCCAGGTGAACGTCCGGAGTGGATCGGTCATCCTCGGCGGCGAGCAGATCACGGGGCTTCAGGCCGACAAGCTGGTGTCGAAGGGCGTCGGGATGGTGCCGCAGAACAACAACGTCTTTCCGAGCCTCACGATCGAGGAGAACCTCGAAATGGGGGTCTACCAACGACCGAAACGATACCGCGAGCGGATCGACTTCGTGACCAACCTGTTTCCCGAGCTCGGCAAGCGCCTGAAGCAGCGAGCCGGCTCGCTGTCGGGTGGCGAGCGCCAGATGGTCGCGATGTCGCGGGCCCTGATGATGGATCCGTCGGTGCTGCTTCTGGATGAGCCGAGCGCCGGGCTCTCCCCGGTTCGCCAAGACGAGACCTTCATCAACGTCGCGCAGATCAACCGCGCCGGTGTCTCCGTGATGATCGTCGAACAGAACGCCAGGCGCGCGCTGCAGATCTGCGACCGCGGCTACGTTCTCGACCAGGGTCGGGATGCCTACACCGGCAGCGGACGCACACTGATGAGCGATCCGAAGGTCATAGAGCTCTACCTCGGCACCCTCGCGACGGACCACTCGACGACGAGCAGCGCGCCGGTCGTCGGCGGCTGACGCTCCACCATCGCAGAGAGGGCCGTGGTTGACGCCGCGCCCCTCTTTCGCGCGATGCGAGCTTGCCATAGCTCCAGCTATGACCTCGCGGACCCGGTTACGCGGGGGTCCGCCGCGCCAGAGCTGGAGCTATGGCGGCCAGATA
>JAYVNU010000137.1:0-5056 GCA_043758345.1 Lacisediminihabitans sp. | reverse complement strand
TCACCATTGATTCCCAGTTGAAAACTTCGGATGTCGCTGTGTTGTGCAGTGGCACCACCTGAGTTGACGGGCGAACCGCGGAGCGCGGCACGCGGGCGAAGGTGGGGTAGAGCTCCGGCGCAGCGGGCGCCGTTACGCGAGCAAGGTGGGTTTCTTTCATCGCGGCCCCAATGAACACGGCGAACACGAGTGTGCTCGTGAGGTTCCAGGCCGTGGCGAGCGTGACCGTGCCGTGCCCCACATCCTTCGTGACCGCCACCACCGAGGTGAGCAGAAGGAAGGCAAACATGAGCACTTGCGGGATCATGAAATTGAACGGTGACACCCGCCTGCCAGCGGCCCCCGTGACGTGCCACTTCTGCTCGCGACCGGAAAACACGTTGATGAAGGCGCGGATGTAGATCGGGAACGAGACAGTGGCCATCACGAGAGTCGCTGGTCGGAACGACCCCATCGTGTTGAAGGCCAGCATGATCTGCAGTCCGTAGAAGCCCAGGTAGAAGAGCAACCAGGTGAGCCAGGTGACGGTGAGATTTACCGGGCGCAGGTCGAAGTAGATCTCGAGCGGCGGAACCATGAGCAGCAACAACGGGGTGATGCCCACAAGGTAATGGGTGGCCGTAACGGTGTATTGGAGGCGCTGGTCCATCGTGAGCCGATGACGCGGATTGAGCGGGTTGTGGCGCATCAGTATCTCGAAGCCGCCGGTTGCCCAGCGCAACTGCTGCTTCGTGTAGTCCTCGACGGTCTCCGGTGCATCCCCGACGGCGAGCGTCACCGGGATGTACACAGAGCGCCAGCCGTTCTCGTGCAGCATGAGTGAGGTCCAGACGTCCTCCGACTTGGAGTCGGTGAACATGCCTCCGATGTCGGTGATCGCCTGGCGGCGGAAGATCACGTTGGTGCCGACACAGAATGCGGCGTTGAAGCGGTTGCGACCGGGTTGGATGAAGCGGTAGAAGACCGACTGCATGAAGCCAGCGCCGCTCGAGACGAGATTCTTCATGTTCCCATAGGTCTGCGGGGTCTGCACGAAGGCAACGTTGGAGTCGATGAAGAACGGCACGGTCTCGTAGAGGAAGTCCTCATTCGGCACGAAGTCCGCGTCAAAGATGGCGTAAAACTCACCGCTGCTGATCGAGAGAGCGTGGTTCACGTTTCCGGCCTTCGCGCCGCTGTTGCTGAGGCGGCGAACGTAGCGGGCGCCGAGCTCGGCGGCGAGGTCCCGCACGGCGTCCGATTCGCCGTCGTCGAGGATCCAGGTGAGGTGTTCGCCGCGCAATGCGATGGCAGCGGTGGCCGTGCGGCGGATGGTGGCGAGGTTCTCCCCATAGACCGTGATGAAAACATCGATGCCGATGCGAGCGTCATCGAGGAACACTCCCCAGCGCTCGGGGAGGGCGACGGTGCCCTCGTTCTCGATCGTTACGGCATCGAAGAGACGCTCCTGGGAATGATGGAACGCGAAGTCGCGCGGGTCGATTCCCCCGGAGAGGATCGTCCACATCGAGACGAGAGCCTGGGTCACGAGGATGACCTCCGCAGTAATAACCAGGCTGTAGGGCAGCCAGTCACCGCGGTTGGCCGGGTTGAGCAGGAAGAACGTGTAGGCGAGCACGCCGATGGTGGCGATGAGCACAAAAAGCACAAGGGTCGGGGAGTTGGCTGCGCCGTTTTCGACGGCGCGCGGCAGGGGGGTGTGTTCACCGCGACGTGCGCCGCGAAACGGTTTTTCCTTCCAAATCTGACTCATAGTGCTGTTCTCCGTTACGTAGGGCGCGCGGGGGCGCGGCGGCGGCGTGCTGCCTGGGGGGCGACGACGGTGGCTGGCAGTGTGGGACTGGGTGCCCATCATCTGCAAATAAAAAAGCACTCTCTACGCGTGCGAGCCGCCTGACGATGACGTCTTCTGGAGGTCTCACTCACGGATTGTGCCTGTTCCACAGTAAACACTTCGATCGGCAGAAGTCCCGCCAGATGAGAGTTTTGTAATAAAGCCCACCGGCATGAGCACCGGTGCCGTCGTCCCCCTCAGGGTGATGCTCTTCGCGGGACCAAAGGCACATTCACTCCACACCCCGTCGCAGTAGCCTCCGAGCATGGGCGAGTCGCAGGTTACCGGATCGGTCTCGAACGCGTCACCCCTGGTAGATGCGGTGATCTTCGACCTCGACGGCGTCGTCACCGACACCGCGAGGGTGCACGCGCGGGCTTGGATGAGACTCTTCCTCACCGCGCTACCCGGGCTGAGCCCGACCGCACGACCCTTCGACCCGGATGGGGATTACCGCACGCTCCTCGACGGGCGAACGCGGGAGGATGGCATCCGGGCGGTTCTCGCATCCCGGGGAATTCACGTCGCCGTCGACGATCCCATCGTCGCCTCGCTCGCCGCCGACAAGCAGACACTCTTCGAGTCGGAGTTGAGCGCGAACGGCGTATCGACGATCGCCGGTACAGTCGACTTTCTGCATGACCTCCGGCGGAGGGGCGTGCGGACTGCCCTTGTCACCTCGAGCCGCAATGGACCGGCAATCGAGACCGCTGCAGGGGTGACGGAACTCTTCGACGTGCGTGTCGACGGCAATGATCTGCAGCGACTCAAGCTCGCAGGCAAGCCAAGCCCTGCACTGTTCCTCGAGGCCTGCCGGCGTCTCGAAGTGGACCCCGCGCATGCGGTCGTCGTCGAGGATGCCGAGGCTGGCATCCGCGCAGGAGTGGCGGGCGGCTTTCGTCACGTGATCGGGCTCGTGGCCGGTCAAGATCCATCATCACGGCGGTCTGCCGCACTCACGGAGGCCGGGGCGCAGGTCGTCGTGTCGGACCTGCGAGATCTCGACTGGAACACACTCACCCTGACCGATCAGACTTCAAGCGAGCTCGACGTCAACTGCCCTCCCAGCCCAGCCGATAGCGACGATTCCACCGGCCAGTGGATGCTGGCTTGGGACGGCTTCGATCCCGCAGAAGAGGGCACTCGCGAAGCCCTTTGCACACTCGGCAACGGCTATTGGGGCACGCGAGGCGCAGCCTCCGAGGACGACGCCGACGGCATCCACTATCCCGGGACCTACTTTGCCGGCGTCTACAACACCGTCACGACCGAGCGAAACGGCGTGACGGCTGACAGCGAGAGCATGGTGAACTCTCCCAACTGGTTGCCCCTGTGCTTTCGGATCGACGACGGGGACTGGTTCTCCCCCGCGCGAGCGGCACTCCTCGACTATCGACAACAACTCGACCTCCGCCGGGCCATTCTGACCCGAGAGCTGCGTTTCAACGACGGAACGGGCCGCATTACCCGGGTGCGCACACGAAGGCTCGTCTCGCAGGCGAGCGCGCACACGGCGTTGGTCGAGACCACGATCGAACCGGAAAACTGGAGCGGCTCGCTCACGGTTCGATCGGCCATCGACGGACGTGTGACCAATCGCGCCGAGAGGGGGTCCGCGCTTCTCGCCCGCAGGCATCTCAGCGCGCGCAAGACCCTGGAACTCAATGACGAGAGCATCCTGCTCGAGATGGAGACCATCCGATCCGGAATCCACATCTCCGTCGCCGCACGCACCCGCGTCTTCGACGGACCGGATCTGCTGGCCTCGACACGCCGCCTCCTCGTGGATGAGGCAGGGTGGGTGGCGCAGGAATTCGATCTGGCGGCGACCATCGGGCATGCGACCCGAATCGAAAAAGTGGTGGTTGTGCGCACCTCGCGTGACCGCGCCATCGCCTCTCCTTCCGAAGCCGCGGAGACCCTGCTCGCGCGAACGCCGGGTGCTGAGGACCTGCTCGCGGCGCACGAGCGCGCGTGGCGAATACTCTGGGACGAATTCCGAGTCGAGATGGATTCCGGCGACCGTCAGGCACTCGCCCTGAACCTCAACACCTTTCATATTCTGCAGACACTCGCGTCGGTGACGGCAGACCTCGATGCCGGAATCCCCGCGCGGGGCCTGCACGGTGAAGGGTACGGCGGCCACATCTTCTGGGATGAACTTTTCGTCTACCCGATGCTCACCCTGCGGCGTCCCGACCTCAGCCGGGCACTGCTCGGATACCGTTACCGACGACTCGACGAGGCGAAGTACGCCGCCCAGGCCGAGGGTATTCCTGGGGCCATGTTTCCGTGGCAGAGCGGTATCGACGGCCGCGAAGTGACGCCGCGCGAACTGTTCAACCCGCGCGCTGGCACTTGGATACCCGACAATTCTCATCGCCAGCGGCACGTGGGGCTCGCAATCGCCTACAGCGCGTGGCAGCACTACCAGGCGACGGGAGATCTCGGCTTCCTCATTGAACAGGGGGCGGAGCTGGTGATCGAGGTCGCGCGTTTCTTTGCGGGACTGGCCATCTACGATTCCGCGGAAGACCGCTACTCCATTAGTGGCGTGATGGGCCCGGACGAATTTCACGACGGCTACCCCGACAAACAGGGCACGGGCCTCCGCAACAACACCTACACGAACGTGATGACGGCATGGGTGCTCCGTCGCGCCGCGGACATCGTCCAATTGCTCGAGAGCCGCTCGTGCCGACCGCTGCGGGACCGGCTGGACCTTCACCCCGACGAAGTGGAGAACTGGCACCGTATCGGCAAGCGGCTCACAGTGCCGTTCTGTTCTGACGGCACCATCTCGCAATTCGAGGGCTACCACGAACTCGCCGAACTCGACTGGGATCGTTACCGAGCCAAGTATGGGTCACTGGAGCGGCTCGATCTCATCCTGAACGCCGAAGGTTCGAGCACGAACCTCTTCAAAGTATCCAAACAGCCGGATGTGCTGATGCTCTTTTACCTCTTTTCGGCCGAGGAACTGCGCGAACTGCTGGCCGAGATGGGCTACCCGCTGCCGGTCGAGGCCGTCATCAGCACCGTGAATCACTACACCGAGCGATCCACCTACGGCTCAACCCTGTCCAATGTCGTGCACTCGTGGATCGAGGCCAGGCAGGACCGGGAACGGTCGTGGGACTTCCTGACGCGAGCCCTCGAGAGCGATCTCTCGGATATCCAGGGCGGGTCGACCCGGGACGGCATCCATATCGGCGCCATGGC
>JAYVNU010000136.1:0-5071 GCA_043758345.1 Lacisediminihabitans sp. | reverse complement strand
GCAGCCAGAAGTGAATTTTTCCGAGACGTTCGTTGAGCATCTTGCCCGTCCACTTCGGCCACCAGAAATAGAATCCGGAGAACATGGCGAAGACGACGGTGCCGAAGACGACGTAGTGGAAGTGGGCTACCACGAAGTAGGTGTCAGACACGTGGAAGTCGAGCGGCGGCGACGCGAGGATGACTCCGGTCAAACCACCGAACGTGAACGTGATCAGGAAGCCGATAGCCCAGAGCATCGGCGTCTCGAATGTCACCGATCCGCGCCACATCGTGCCAACCCAGTTGAAGATTTTCACCCCGGTCGGCACCGCGATCAGCATCGTCATCAGCGAGAAGAACGGCAAGAGCACCGACCCGGTGACATACATGTGGTGCGCCCAGACCGTGATCGACAGCGCCGCTATAGAGATGGTCGCATAGACCAGCGTCTTGTACCCGAAGATCGGCTTGCGACTGAACACCGGAAACACCTCGGAGACGATACCGAAGAACGGCAACGCGATGATGTAGACCTCCGGGTGCCCGAAGAACCAGAACAGATGCTGCCAGAGGATCGCTCCCCCGGAACTGACGTTGTAGAGATGGGAGCCGAAGACGCGGTCTGAGCCGAGCGCGAAGAGAGCCGCGGCGAGAACCGGGAACGCCATGATGACGAGGATCGAGGTGACGAGTGCGTTCCAGGTGAAGATCGGCATGCGGAACATGGTCATACCGGGGGCGCGCAGCGTGATGATGGTGGTGATGAAGTTGACGGCACCGAGAATCGTTCCGAATCCGCTCAGCGCGAGGCCGAATACCCAGAGGTTTCCGCCGAGAGACGGCGAGAAGGTCGTCTCCGACAGGGGTACGTAGGCCGTCCAGCCGAAGGATGCCGCTCCCTGCGGGGTGAGGAACCCCGCGACGGCGATGAGCGAACCGAAGCTGTAGAGCCAGTAGGCGAACGCGTTCAATCGGGGGAACGCGACATCCGGCGCACCAATCTGGAGCGGCATCAGTGCGTTCACGAAACCGGCGAACAGCGGCGTCGCGAACATCAACAGCATGATCGTTCCGTGCATCGTGAAGAGCTGGTTGTACTGCTCCTTCGTCTGTAGCAACTGCTCACCGGGCTCGAAGAGCTGAGCACGGATGACGAGTGCCATCACACCGCCGAGCAGGAAATAGAGGAACGACGTGATGAGGTAGAGGTACCCGATCGTCTTATGGTCGGTGGTCGTGATCCACTTGACGACGATGTTGCCCTTGCGCTCCACCCCGGGAATACCGAAGTTCTGGCCGCCGCTGTTCTGTGCGCCACTGCCCGCTGTTGGACGCGCCGCTGTCGTTGTGCTCATAAATTCGCCCTAGTTACTTGTTCGCTTGCGGAGCCGCTGTGTTGCCCGGAAGGTTGCTGTTGGTGCTGTACTGCGGGCCGAGGATGCCGGTCTGGCCCTTGATGACAAGCGACTGGATGTAGGCGTCGTAGTCGGCCTGCGACTCCACTTTGACCTCGAACAGCATGCGCGAGTGATAGTCGCCACAGAGCTCCGCGCACTTTCCGGCGAACGTGCCGATCTTGGTCGGGTTGAAATACTCGTAGTTGTCTTTGCCGGGGATCGTGTCTTTTTTGTACAGGAAGTCGATGATCCAGAAGGAGTGATCGACATCTCGGCTCTCGAGCTTGATCTGGGTCGTCTTGTTCACGACGAGATGGAGCACCGGGATCTTGGCAGCGTCGACGGATCCGTCGGAATTCTCGATCTCCTGGGCCTGCTGTCCCGGTGAGTAGACACCCTTCCCGCCCGGCCCTTCGTTGAAATAGCTGAAGTCCCAAGCCCAGCGCTTCGCCTCGACGAGAATCGATGTCTGGGGGCTCTTGTAGGGCTGCTCGATCGCGGTCTGCTCTTTTGCCGTGAAGGCGAAGAAGCCGAGAACGAGAACCAGCGGCACGATCGTGTAGAAGATCTCGATCGGGAGGTTGTAGCGAAGTTGCACCGGAAGCCCGGTCTGGCCCTTGCGGCGGCGAAAGACGATGGCGGCCCAGATGATGAGACCCCAGGTGACGATTCCCACGGCGAGCAACACGATCCAGGAGGTGACCCAGAGACCCGTCACACCGGAGGTGTGGTTGGTCGCACCGTCGGAGCCTGCGGGGAGGAACCCTCTCAGTTGCTGCGGCGTGCAGCCCGCGAGAACAACGACGAGCGCGACTGCCACGGGAATCACGGCCCATCGAAGACGGCGGTTTGAGTTCACCTGGAACCTCTCGGATGACACGGACTGCTGGAATACGCAATCTATTTGGTCATCCCAGCCTACCGCGAAGCACACCCTCCGGCCGACCGTAGGAGGGGCATCGCGCGCAAAAAACAGAGCTTCCACAGACAAGAAGGGAACCGCCTCACGGCGGTTCCCTTCTCTGAACGAGCGTTGGGAAGGCGCTGTTAGCGCCGACCCTGTCGAGGGCGTCAGTATCGCAAGCGAGCCTCAGTGGAACGAGTCCCCGCACGCACAACTGCCCGAGGCGTTCGGGTTGTCGATGGTAAAGCCCTGCTTCTGGATGGTGTCTTCGAAGTCGATGGTGGCACCGTCGAGATACGGAACACTCATCTTGTCGACAACGACCTCGACGCCTTCGAAGTCCACTGTCGCGTCTCCCTCAAGCAGGCGCTCGTCGAAGTAGAGCTGATAGATGAGCCCTGAGCATCCACCGGGCTGCACAGCCACCCGGAGGCGGAGGTCGTCACGCCCCTCCTGCTCGTAGAGGCTGCGCACCTTCGTCGCCGCGGTATCGCTGAGCAGCACACCATGAGCGGCCTGCTGGGTGGGTGCGTCGGTCACTGCGGTCTCGGTCACTGTCGTGTCGGTCACTGTCGTGTCGGTCATGACCCCTCCTTCGGCTTTGGTGATAAATCGTCTTCAAGTGTAAGCACGAGTCGCTGAAGATTGTTCCTTCAGAACCTGCTTCGTTCAGTTCCGTTCGTTGAGCCTGGCGAGCAGGATCGCCTCCGTGAGGATCGCACGGTGGAACACGCCGAGATGGAGGGACTCGTTCGGGCTGTGCGCGCGGGAGTCCGGATCCTCGACACCGGTCACGAGGATCTGCGCCGAAGGGAAGACCTCGACGAGGTCCGCGATGAAGGGAATCGAGCCGCCGATGCCCATCTCGATGGGAGAACGGCCCCAGGCATCCTCCATCGCGGTTTCGACTTCCGCGACGGCCCATCCGGACGTATCGACCGAGAAGCCGTCGCCCGAGTCGACATCCCAGATCTCGGTGTGCGCGCCGAAGGGGGTGTGTTCCACGATATGAGCGGTCAGAGCAGCGAGGGCATCGGCGGACTTCTGCCCGGGCGCGATGCGCACGCTGACCTTCACTGTCACCGACGGGACGAGCGTGTTCGACGCGTTGGCCACGGTCGGGGCATCGATTCCCGTGACGGTGATCGCCGGCTGGGACCAGATGCGACTGAGAATGGGGCCGGTACCGATCGGCGTGACCCCGTCGAGCAGCGCCGCTCCGCTCCGCAGCTGATCCTCCGAGAACTCCGGTGTCTCCTGCTCGATCGCCGCGAGTCCAGCCACTGCGACGGAACCGTTCTCGTTGTGAAGAGTCGAGAGCAACCGGGTCATCGCAAGCATCGCATCCGGAACCGCTCCGCCGAAGAGTCCGGAGTGGGAGGCGTGACCGAGCGTCGAAACCGTGAGTCTGAATGCGACGTTGCCACGGAGTCCGACCGTGAGTGCGGGGGTCTCGACGTCCCAGTTGTCCGAGTCAGCGACCACGATGACATCGGCGGCGAGCTCGGTGCGATGTTGCCGCAGGAAAGTGCTGAATGAGCGGGAGCCGAACTCCTCCTCCCCCTCGATGAAGAGCGCGAGCCCGAGGTCGAAGTCGTCGCCGACGGCCTGGACGAGAGCCCGGATGGCCGCCACATGCGCCATGACGCCGGCCTTGTCATCCGCGGCCCCGCGCCCGTACAGGCGATCGCCGCGCACCGTCGGCTCGAAGGGCGACGAATCCCAGTCCTCATCCGTGCCGGGCGGCTGAACGTCATGATGGGCATAGAGCAGGACGGTCGGCTTGCCGTTCTTCGCCGCTCTCGTCGCGAGAACCGCCGGCTGGCCGAGCGCCTCCGTCTCGCCGATCGTCGCCTGGGACACGATGACCGAGTCGAACACGCCGAGGTCGCGGGCGAGGGTCGCAACCGCCTCGGCGCTCGCTTCGACGTTGGCGCTGTCGAACGCCTCCCACGACACTGAGGGGATGCGGACGAGACGAGAGAGGTCGGCGATTGAAACCGGAAGGCCGGACTGCACCGCCTCCCGAAGCGCTGTGAGGAGTTCCGGACGGGTGGCCTGCAGAAGTGACATGGAGGTAATCTTAAAGCCTCCCTCCAGCTAAGGATCCATTGTGGCCAAGTCAACTCCGAGCACTCCGGCTCCCGACTACCAGCTCAACACCGACAGCGTCACGCCGGTGAGCAAGGGCCACGCGACCCCGACCCGTAAGGAGCGCGAAGCGGCCAACCTCCGTCCGCTCGTATCGAGCGACCGCAAGGCCGGCGCGAAGGTGTCCCGGGCCAAAATGGCCGAACTGCGGGACCGCGCTCGGGTCGGAATGGCCAATGGCGAAGAGAAGTACCTTCCGGCTAAAGACAAGGGGCCGCAGCGTCGCTACGTTCGCGACTATGTCGATGCCCGGTTCAGTGTCGGGGAGCTGATGATCCCGTTCCTCGGCGTCGTCATCGTGCTCACGTTCGTGAACCAGCCCATTTTCGTGACCATCGGCACGTTCGCTCTCTGGGCATTCCTCATCATCATGGTGCTCGACTGCCTTGTTATCGGGTTTTCCCTCAACAAGAAGCTCAAGGCCAAATTCGGCGACGACAAGGTGAATCGCGGATTCCGGTGGTACGCGGCGACGCGCGCGGTTCAGCTGCGACCGATGCGCCTGCCGAAGCCGCAGGTCAAGCGCGGCGCATTCCCCGTCTAGTTCAGCTCTGACTCGGCCCGAACCTGCTCGGGCCCGATCTGGCTGGCGCGGGTGCCTCGCGCACCTACGCGCCCGTGGTGAATTGCGTGCTTTG
>JAYVNU010000135.1:0-5113 GCA_043758345.1 Lacisediminihabitans sp. | reverse complement strand
TCGGGTTGACGATTTCCGCGCTGAGGGTGACCTCGACCCACCTTTCGAGCGCGCAGCTGGGCATAACTCTCACGACACTGCTGACCGGGTTCACGATGGAGCCGGCGATCGGCTCGCTGCTCACCCCGGCGTTTCGTGCGCTCGGGATGCCAGCAGCAGTCGTCACGGTCGTCGCGTCGGTCGTCGCCATCATCATCGCGACGCTGCTCTCGATGATCATCGGCGAACTCGTGCCGAAGAACTTCGCGCTGGCGCTCCCCCTTCGCACCGCGCGGCTCGTCATCCCGTTCCAGGTCGGCTTCACCACGGTGTTCCGTCCGTTCGTGTCGTTGCTCAACAACACGGCGAACGCCATCCTCCGCTCGTTCGGGATCGAACCGAAGGAGGAACTGTCCTCGGCGAGAACGGCGGAGGAGCTGCGGTCGCTCGTTCGTCGATCGGCCACGGAGGGCAGCCTCGATCGGGACACGGCGACACTTCTCGCGCGCACGCTCGTCTTCAACGAACACGTGGCCTCCGACGTGATGACGCCGCGTCCGCGGGTCACCAGCGTCGAACGCACCGATTCGGCGCAGACCGTGCTCGAGCTTGCGCGCCAGACCGGATTCTCGCGCTTCCCGGTGGTGGATGACGGAATCGACGACGTCGTCGGTCTCGTGCACGTGAAGCAGGCCGTCGCCATCCCGCGGAGCAAGCGCACGGACGTGCCGGTCTCGGCGCTCCAGTCGGATGCCCTCCGTGTGCCGGAGACCATGAAGCTCGACCTGCTGCTCGGCGAGCTGCGCGGGCGCGGCTACCAGATGGCCGTCGTCGTCGACGAGTACGGCGGTACCGCCGGCGTGGTCACGCTCGAAGATCTCGTCGAGGAACTCGTCGGCGAGGTGGCGGACGAGCACGACCGCACGCGAGCGGGCGTGGTGCGGTCGCGTGACTGGCTCACCTTTCCCGGACTCCTCAGGCCGGACGAATTGCTCGAGCGAGCGGATATCTCGGTGCCGGAGGACGGCCCCTACGAGACGGTCGCCGGCTTCATCATGAGTGAGCTCGGCAGGCTGCCGGATGTCGGTGATGTGGTCGCCGTCGACGGTGGCGAGTTCCGAGTCGAGCGGTTGGACGGCCGCCGCATCGACCGTGTGCGCTACACCCCGACCGCGATCGAGGGCGGTGAGCCGTCGTGAACGATTACGCCGGACTTGCCTGGCTCGTAGCGCTCCTCGTCGTGAACGCATTCTTCGTCGGCGCAGAGTTCGCCGTCATCTCCGTGCGTCGTTCCCAGATCGAACCACGCGCCGAGGCCGGCAGCCGGGCGGCGAAGACGACGCTCTACGCGATGGAGCACGCGACGATGATGCTCGCGACCAGCCAGCTCGGCATCACTGTCGCCTCACTGTTGATTCTGAACGTGTCGGAGCCGGCCATCCATCACCTGCTCGAGGGTCCGCTCGCTTTGACCGGCTGGTCGGACGACGCCATCGGTGTCATCGGGTTCATCATCGCGCTCGTGATCGTGTCATTCCTTCACATCGTCGTCGGCGAGATGGTGCCGAAGAACATCTCGTTCTCCGTGCCCGCCCGCGCGGCCCTGATCCTCGCCCCACCGCTAGTGTTCTTCTCGAAGATCTTCAAACCGATCATCATCGCCCTGAACGCGACAGCCAACGGGGTGCTGCTGTTGTTCGGGGTGCAGCCGAAGAACGAGGCCAACAGCGCATTCACCGTCGACGAGGTGGCCGATATCGTCGCGCAGTCGACGAAAGAGGGAGTGCTCACCGACCACTACGGCCAGCTCAATGCCGCGTTCGAGTTCAGCATCAAGAAGGTCAAGGATATCGCCGTAGTGATGCCTGACCTCGTCAGCCTGTCGGAGGCAGCAACGCCCGATGAGGTCGAACGGGCCGTGTCCCGACACGGATTCTCGCGCTACGTGCTCGTCGACGAGGCAGGAGAGCCGACCGGCTACCTGCACCTGAAAGACGTGATCGACCTCGAAGACCCGGTCGAGTTCACCGAGCCGGTGCCACCCCGCCGCATCCGCCAGCTGATCGCGATCGCGAGCTCCACCGACCTCGAAGACGCGCTCGCCGCCATGCGACGTTCCGGCGTGCACCTCGCGAAGGTCTTCGAGGACGACGGCACGACGAAGGGCATCCTCTTCCTCGAAGACATCATCGAGGAACTCGTCGGCGAGGTGCAGGACGCAACGCGTCGCGATTAGCGCTGTGCAACGCGTCGCGATTAGCGCTGTGCAACGCGTCGCGGCGCGACTAGGGCAGTGCGACGCGTCTGGCGACGACTGACCGACTGCTACTCTTCAGGCAGTCGGCCACTTCGCTCGCAGGTATTGCTCCGGCCAGTACGGGAGGTCGTAGCCGAGTTCATGCGCGGCACGCAGCGGGAAGTGTGGATCGCGGAGTGCTTCGCGGGCGACCATGACGGCATCCGCCTGCCCCGAGGAGACGATCTGCTCGGCCTGCTGCGACTGGGTGATGAGGCCGACGGCGTTCACCTCGACACCAGATTCCCGCTTCACGAAATCGGCGAACGGCACCTGGTAGCCCGGCGAGAGTGGGATCGTCACGCCGTTGACCAGTCCGCCACTAGAAATGTCGAAGAAGTCCGCACCGGCATCACGGGCCCAGCCGGAGACGATCGCGGTCTGCTCCTTCGTCCAGCCCCCTTCGGCCCAGTCGGTGGCCGAGAACCGCACGAAGAGGGGCATGCCGTCGCCGATCTCGGCTCGCACAGCCTCGACGATCTCGAGCAGGAGGCGGGACCGATTCTCCAGGCTGCCGCCGTACTGGTCACCGCGCTGGTTCGAGAGCGGAGACAGGAACTGATGGATCAGGTAGCCGTGGGCCGCGTGCAGTTCGAGCACGTCGAATCCGGCATCGACAGCGCGGCGGGCTGCGGAGACGAAGTCGGCGACGAGGGAGTCGATGCCCTCGAGGTCGAGGGCATCCGGGGTGGTGTAGTTGTCGCTGAAGGCGATCGCGGAGGGGGCGACCGTCGGCCAACCGCCGTCTTCGGCTGACACGGTGCCGTACGCGTCGGCCCAGGGACGCCAAGTGGAGGCCTTGCGCCCGGCATGGGCGAGCTGCAGGCCGGCCGCCGAGCCCTGCGAGTGGAGGAAGTCGACGATCGGCGCCCACGCATCCCGCTGCTCATCGGTGTAGATCCCGACGTCTTCCGGCGAGATCCGACCCTCCGGATTCACCGCTGCGGCCTCGGTGATGATGAGTCCGCTCCGCCCCTGCGCGAAGGCTCCGAGGTGCACGAGATGCCAAGCGGTCGGAACGCCGTCACGCTTCTCGACCGAATATTCGCACATGGGGGAGACCCAGAGGCGGTTGCGGAACGTCACGGAACGGATGGTCAGCGGGGTGAAGAGTGCGGGCGTCTGCACTGTCTACCTTTCTGCGAGGGATTCGAGGAACGTGAGAAGAGCCGGCGCCGCGATGAAGTGGTGTCCGACGATGCCGAGCGATTCAGCGCGGGTGACGTTCTCCTGCTTGTTGTCGATGAAGACCATTTCCGCCGGAGTTATTCCCAGTTCCGCCGCGACCTCGAGGAAGATCTGGGGGTCGGGCTTGATCAGTCCCATTTCTGCACTGACGAAGATCCGCTCGAAGAACCTCGCCATCGGCGAGAACCGGAACGGGCTGGCGAAGTCGAAGCCCGCATTCGACAGCAATGCGATGCGGGTACCACCGTCGAAGAGGTCCGCGATGATGTCGAAGGTCTGCGGATCGATACTCAGCCAGCCCGTGAAGTCCGCCACCCACAACTCCTGGATTCGAGACTCCGACCACTGCACTCCGAGATCGGCCCCGACGAGCTTCCAGTATTCGCGAACGGCTATCGTGCCCTGGTCCAGCCCCTCGCGGTGGGCCCAGTACGGCCCCCAGAACGAGGCGTTCGGCACGCCGGCGACCTCGACGAGGTCGGCCCGATCGCGCTCACTCGGCTCACGCGAGATGACCTCTCCATAGTCGAATACGACGACCCGTCCGGGGATGCTGAGCGACATTTAGTCCACCTTTCCGCCATCCAAACTATCGTGAGTGCCATGAGTACCTTTGCCGACTGGACCGCGGATGACGCTCGCCGCTACATCGCGGTGCCCGGGCCGAGCGACGACAAGTACTCCCGCGGAGTGCTCGGTGTCGTCACCGGCTCGGCCGAGTATCCCGGCGCGGCCGTGCTCGGAGTGGATGCTGCCCTCCATACCGGCGTCGGAATGCTGCGCTACCTCGGGCCGCAGCGCGCCAGTGACTTCGTTCTCCATCGTCGCCCGGAGGCAGTCACCGCGCCCGGTCGGGTGCAGGCCTGGCTGCTCGGATCAGGAATGGATGCCGCCACCCGAGATCCCGAGACCGCCGGCCGACTCGAGGTCGCGGTCGGCCAGGGCCTGCCGACGGTGCTCGACGCCGGCGCACTCGACCTCGTGCGCCGCGCCATCGGCCCCGTCATCATCACCCCGCACTTCGGCGAGCTGGCCAAAGTCATCGATGCCAGCCGCGAGCAGATCGTGGCGAATCCGGCAGCCTGGGCGGTGCGGGCCGCCGAGGAACTCGGGGTGACCGTTCTGCTGAAGGGCAACGCCACGTATGTCGCGTCGCCCGAGGGTACCCGGATCATGGCGAAATCGGCGCCGGCGTGGCTTGCGACGGCCGGCGCCGGGGACGCGCTCGGCGGCATCCTCGGGGCTCTTGTCGCGACACACGGCGAGGCGATCGCGCGAGACCCGGCCGCGCTTGCTCAGCTTGCGGCGACGGCATCCGTGATCCACGGTCTCGCGGCGACGCGGGC
The DNA here is from genome assembly GCA_043758345.1 of Lacisediminihabitans sp. GTDB lineage: Bacteria > Actinomycetota > Actinomycetes > Actinomycetales > Microbacteriaceae > Lacisediminihabitans. The sequence continues at coordinate 304 of JAYVNU010000135.1, read as the reverse complement.
GGGCAACGGTGGTCCGTTCACGATCCTCGATCTCATCGCCTCGGTGCCGGCGGTCATGTCGCAGTTGCTACTGTGAGGGCGTGACGAAGGACGCCCGGCGGTCGATCGCCACCAGCCCGGCGCTTCTCTGGTCGGCATTCGTGCTCGTGCACCTGTGGCTCGGCGCCGTCAATCTGTTCGGCCCGGGCGTTCCGCTCGGCGATGTGTCCATCGTCTATCGCTTCTGGACAGACCAGGGGATCATCTCCCACTACTGGGTCGGCATCGATGTGCCCTGGGTGTACCCGATCGTCGCGCTCGTCCC
>JAYVNU010000134.1:0-5155 GCA_043758345.1 Lacisediminihabitans sp. | reverse complement strand
CGCGGGATCTACCGTGCCCTGACATCGGCACGCGCCCGCTCGGCACGCGCGAAGGGGAAGACCCTGATCCACAGCGATTCGACGAGCTATTCGCGTCCCATTCTCGAGCGGTCGGGGTTCATCGCCGTGTCGACGACCACGCCATATGAGTGGAAACGCTGAGGCGCGGATCTCGACGCGCTCGACCACCGGGGTCTGCCGACGTGACCTCCGAACGGAGGATTGCGAGGTGGCGAGGGCGGGTCCCGGCGAGCCAGGCCGTCGCGAGAACGTAGGCTTGAGTGCATGTCGGACAGCGCGTTCATCGGCCCCGTCGAAGCCCCGCAGCTGCAGGTGATGAGCTATAACATCCGCCGCCGATTGCCGCACGTGAATCCGCTCAGCCCGGACCGCTGGTCGCGACGGCAACCCTTGATGAAGCGGATGCTGCGGGCGGAGCATCCGTCTCTGATCGGTGTTCAGGAAGCCCTCCAAGACCAGGCCCGCTTCGTGCGGAAAGCCCTCGGCGACAGGTACGCGTTGATCGGACACGGCCGCGAAGCCAACCGCGGCGGAGAGGGATGCCCGATCTTCTACGACCGAGACCGGCTTGAGGTGCTCGACTGGGAGCAGACGGCGCTCAGCGATACGCCGAGCGTCAGCGGGTCGACCACCTGGGGCAATCGCACGCCACGCATCGTCGTGAATGCGACGTTTCGGGATCTGGCGACCGGTATCCGCTTCCAGGCCGTGAACACCCACTTCGACAACGTTTCGCGGATCGCGCGGGAGCGGAGCGCCACGCTCGTGCAGGGCATGGTCGCGGCATCCGGGCTGCCGGCGGTTGTCACCGGCGATTTCAATACGGATGTGCGCACACTCCCCTACAACGACATTCTGGACGGGGACACTCTCGTCGACTGCTTCGAAACCGCGGCCGGTCGTGTCGGCGAGAAGTGGGGCACATTTCCGAACTATCGGGCGCCGCGGCGTGAGCACAAACGTATCGACTGGGTGCTGGCGACGCCGAATGTCGAGGTGCTGCAATGCGGCATCAATGTGACGCGGTACGGCGGCGGGTGGGCGTCCGATCACGCGGCGGTGCAGGCCGTGGTGGCGTTTCCGGCCTGACGGTCTCTTCGCCTGTTGGCCGCTGTCGGGCGGTGCCTGTCGCTTCCGGTGCATAACTCATGCAGTTTGTGCGCTGGGGGTCGGATATCGCCGGGTTCGGACGATTTCGGAGCGAACAGCATGAGTTGTGAACCCGGCAGCACAGGGCAATCGTGGCCGATGCTTTCCGACCGGTCTACTTCAGCCCGCTCGACCCCATCACGCGCTCGACGACGATCTCGATGACGACCCGCTGCGGGTTCACACTCGGCTGGCGGTAGCGCTTCGCATAGAGATCGACGGCGTGGGCGACGGCACCCGGGTGGCGATTGACGCTCGGAGTGCCGATGAGCGTGATCCAGCGCGGGCCGTCGACCTGGGCGACGGTTGCTTGGCCACCGCGCTCGGCATTGAGTACCTTCTGCGTTCCGTCACCCGTGATGATGCGGATCACCCCATCCTCCAGCGTAAAACCGACGGGGACGGAATGGATGTCGCCGGTCTTCGTATGCGTCGACAGGATCGCGAGATGGCGGTCGGTGACGAAGGTTACGGCGGCGTCGGTGAAGTGGGGCATCGTGTCCTGCACAGGTAGCGGTTCAGGGTTCTCTCCACAATTCTCGCGCGTCGATGCTGGGAGGAGGTGCGAGGGTCGAGAGTTATCCCGGTCACATCGATTCGGAGGTTCGGCTGCGCGGCATCTTGGGGCGAACCAGCGCGTGGCTGCCGCTGACCAACTGCTCGACCAGGTCATCCGGAACCGCTCCGACCCTGACCGTGATCCAGTGTTTCTTATTGAGGTGATATCCCGGAGTGATCGCGACGAACTCGTCGCGAAGCGCGATGCTGTCTTCAGGATCGCACTTGAGAGACAGGGCGAGTGGATGCTCGATATCCAGCACATCCACGCCGGCGACACTATCCCAGCTTCCGAGCGCGAAGATTTTGTCATTGCCGCTGGTCTTGAAGACTGACATGTCCTCGCCGAATGGAAAGGACTCGCAGGCCTGCGGGAGGGCAAGACAGAACTCGCGGAGGGCGTCCGGAGTCACTCAGTTCTCGTCCTGGTCGGTGATGGCACCGGTCGGCGCGGACTCGCGCACACTCTGCACCGTGCCGAGTTCCTGGGCGAGCATGTGGCCGGCGGCGACCGCCTCATCCCGGCTCGAGAAGCTCTCGGACAGTTCCGATTCGCCGATCACCCGATTCACCCACTGGCCGCCCTTGTCGATCGTCTCGACGTCCCCGTCTGGCATGGTCGTTCCCTTCGATCTGACGCTGCACTCCGTAGTCTTGCGCGTTTCCGGCCCTTGGGGCATCCTCATGCTCTTTCGCCGGGCGTGTCAACCGGTCACTTCATCCTCGTTCGCCGTCTACCGTTCGCGGCACCCTCCACCAAGGAGAGCACCGCGTCAGATTGCACGTTCACCACCAATTTCGACGACGACGCTGCGGCGCAGAATCCCGGATCCGATCGAGTCGAGCTGACCGAGAACGAGACCGGAGCGGATGATGCGGTCGAAGCTTCGACGGAGAGTGACTTCGCTGAGAAGAACACTGTGACCACGACCGACGGCACGGACGAGGGCACCCACACGGGGACGACGGCTCACACCGAGCATCGTTAGGTCGGGGCTAGATCGGCTCGTAGCGATCGACCTCGGGCGACTGCCCGTCGACCAATGGGGGCGACTGCCCGTCGACCAATGGGTTCGGGACGACGGGAGAACTGACATTGTCAACGGAGTTCTTTTAAGCCAACGGCATCATCTCCTCTTCCATAACACCGGCTGGCACATCACCCGCGAGGGCGGCAACTACTTCATTCGGCCACCGGCGTCGGTCGACCCGAACCGAGCACTCATCCGATTGCGAAGTCGCAATCCGATCATGGATACGATCCGGCGGGCCGTGTGGTGCGCGCGCCGAAGCCGTACGCAGGTCACCTGCGATCACTGGGAGACTTGCACCATCGACATCTCACTTTCGTACCCCGTCCATGTCATCGTCCCCGAGGCACTGTCCTTCGACTGGACCACCCTGTTCGCGCGGGCGACCCCCATCGAAATTTCGCCAGTCCTCCTGGCCGGACTCCTGATCGCCGCAGCACTGGTGAGCGTTCCTCGCGCGAGCTGGCGGTATTTCGGGCTGTTCACGACACTCGTCCACGAACTCGGCCACGCCTTCGCCGGAGTGCTCACCGGTCGAGTCGTGCACGGCATCCGTATTCGGCGCGATCATTCGGGAGATGCCGTCAGCAGCGGACGTGGCGCGACCAGTTCGGTCATCAGCGGGGTGCTCGGTTACCCGGCACCCGCGATCGTAGGCGCCGCGCAGCTGTGGAGCGTCTTCAACGGCTACACGGCTATCGCACTGTTCGTCGGCGGGGTCATCCTCGTCCTGACGCTGCTCGTGATCCGCAACCTGTTCGGCGCGGTCGTAGTGATCATCTCGGCAGGGGTCAGCGCCGCACTCTGGTTCTACGCCTCCCCGACCGTGCAGAGCTACGCACTGCTGGTGATCGGGATCGCTCTGCTCGTCGGATCGGTTCGGGGACTCGCCACCGTGATCGGCGTGCACGTCCGCCACCGTGGACAACTCGGTACCTCGGATGCTTACCTGCTGTACCGCAGCACGAAGATCCCGTCAGTCTTCTGGCTGGCGCTGTTCATCCTGATCATTGCCGCAAGCATCGCATTCGCTGTGTCGAGCTACCTGGCGCGCTGAACTACACCGGCCAAAGCGCACGGTCTCAGCGGGGCGGGTCAGACTGCGGCCAGCGCCATCGCATTCGCGGTCAACTCGACCGAGCGAAGGCGATCCTCGATGGTGCGCGACTGGTGGGCGATAATCAACTCGTCCGCCGCAACGGATGTCGCGAACTCGTCCAGGAATCCGCACACCTCGCTCGCGGTCCCCACAGCGGAATAGCGCATCATGCTCGCAATCTCGCGTCCCTGAGGCGTGGTCAGGAATTCGTCGATCTGGTCGTCGCTGTAGTCGGGCGCCGACGGCCCACGCGAGATCATCCCGCGCACCCGCGAACGGCGGGTGATGTCGAACTGTTGGCGGGCATCCTCCGCATCATCGGCGGCGATCACATTGACCGCAGCGATCGCGTAGGGCTCAGCGAGTTGTTTCGACGGCTGGAAATCACGACGATAAATCGCCATCGCCCCGTGCAGCGCCTCCGGAGCGAAATGCGAGGCGAAGGCGTACGGCAGACCGAGAGCCGCGGCGAGTTGCGCACCGAAAAGGGAGGATCCGAGGATGTAGAGCGGAACATTGGTGTCGGCACCGGGAATCGCCTGCACGCCGGGCACGATGGAGTCGCCGCCGAGAAACGCCTGGAGTTCGATGACATCCTGCGGGAAGTCATCCGAGGCACGGGGGTCGCGACGCAGTGCGCGAGCGGTGTTCTGATCGCTGCCGGGAGCACGTCCCAGGCCGAGATCGATGCGACCGGGGTAGAGCATCGCGAGAGTGCCGAACTGCTCGGCGATGGTCAGCGGCGAGTGGTTCGGCAGCATGATGCCGCCGGATCCGAGGCGAATCGTGGAGGTCTGACCCGCCACGTGTCCGACGAGGATGCTCGTCGCCGACGAGGCTATCGTCGGCATGTTGTGATGCTCCGCGTACCAGACACGGGTGTAACCGTGCTTCTCCGCGGTCTGCGCGAGGGCGACTGAATTAGCAAAACTGTCAGCGACCGACTGCCCAGGGGCGATCGGGGCGAGATCGAGAATGGAGAGCGGGATGGTCATACGGCAAGCCTTCTTACGTGGTCCGGATCCCTTAGTGCAACGCAACGTCGTGCCGAAACGTTCCCATGAAAGTCGACACCGTGCGAAACCGAACCGACCGATCAGATCTCGTTCGCAGAGGTTCGGGACCTTCTAGGGTGGAGGGACAATGTCGTTCCTGTCCCCCCATTCCCGCGCCGCGCTCGCCGCGCTGCAGGCGGCCGTCACCCCACTCGAACGACTCGGAGCGATTCGTGAAGCGCTCGCGGCACTCGAGGTCGATCCGGCAGCCCTCGCGGCCGTCCGGGACGCGTTGGCCGCCG
>JAYVNU010000133.1:0-5185 GCA_043758345.1 Lacisediminihabitans sp. | reverse complement strand
GCGGCTTTCTCGCAAGCGCCATTTTCGGCGTGGCAATGGGCGGATTCTTTGACATCCGTACCTGGGTCATCGCTGTTCTCGGGTCTCTCGTCGTGCTGCTGATCTTCGGTCTCGTCACCGGACGCAGTCGCCGCGCCTGATCCTGCTGCGGTCTACGAACGCCTCCTCGCGACAGTGGGGAGGCGTTCAGCGATAAACCTGTCCGTCGCGGTCTTGTCAGCGGCGACGGGTAGTGTCTTTTCAAGTGAGCGAGCCACTTCATTCAGCCAAGGGACGCACCCCTGTCGGCCGTGCGGCGGCCGAGCACCTGTCCCCGTCCTTTCCCGAACGCGCCGCCCGCGGAACCGCCGACAAACTTCGCGCCTGGCAGGAAGAAGCGCTCGAGATCTACTGGGCGACCGAGCCGCGTGACTTCCTCGTCGCGGCAACGCCCGGGGCAGGAAAGACCACGTTCGCGCTGCGACTCGCCACCGAGCTGATCGCCCAGCGGAAGATCGATCGCGTCACCGTCGTCGCGCCGACGGAGCATCTCAAGCGGCAGTGGGCGGATGCCGCACACAAGGTGAGCCTGCGGCTCGATCCCTCGTTCAAGAACGCGGACGGTCATCACGGGCGTCACTTCCACGGCGTCGCCGTCACCTACGCACAGGTCGCGATGCGGCCGGCGCTGCACCGCACCATGACCGAGGGGGGCCGCACCCTCGTGATTCTCGACGAGGTGCACCACGGCGGTGACGCACTCAGCTGGGGCGACGGCATCCGCGAGGCGTTCGGGATGGCAACGCGCCGGCTCTCGCTCACCGGCACGCCGTTCCGATCCGACACCTCACCCATTCCGTTCGTGACCTACTACCCGGACGAGCACGGCATCCGCACCTCGCAGGCCGACTACGGCTATGGCTACGGTCGCGCACTCGCCGACGGGGTCGTGCGTCCCGTGATCTTCCTGGCCTACGCCGGAAAGATGCGCTGGCGAACCCGCACCGGCGACGAGATGGAGGCGCGACTGGGCGAGGGAGACACCAAAGACGTCACCGCGCAGGCCTGGCGAACCGCTCTCGACCCGGAGGGGGAGTGGATCCCCGCCGTGCTCAGGGCGGCGAACAGGCGCCTCAGCGAGGTGCGCAATGGGATCCCGGATGCCGGCGGCCTCGTCATCGCCACCGACCACTATGCCGCCCGCTCGTACGCGACGATCCTCGAGCGCCTCACCGGTGAGCCCCCGACGGTGGTGCTGTCGGACGAGAAAGCCGCAAGCGACCGGATCGCCGATTTCGCGGCATCCGAGTCCCGGTGGATGGTCGCCGTGCGAATGGTGTCGGAGGGGGTCGACATCCCAAGGCTCGGAGTCGGCGTCTATGCGACCTCAGCAGCTACCCCGCTGTTCTTCGCGCAGGCGATCGGGCGCTTCGTCCGCACCCGCCGCCGCGGCGAGACCGCATCCATCTTCCTGCCGAGCGTTCCGTCACTGCTGGCCCTCGCGGCGACGATGGAACTCGAACGAGATCACGCGCTCGACCGCGAACCCGGCGAGGGTCTCGAGGAGATCCTGCTCGACGACGATGCGGCGCTCGAAGCGAATCGGCTCGAATCGGCATCCGGAGACGCACTGCTGTTCGACTTCAAGCCCCTCGAATCCGAGGCGGCATTCGACCGGGTGCTCTTCGACGGCGACGAATTCGGGGCGGGTGCCGCGACCGGCAGCCTCGAAGAACTCGATTTCATCGGCATCCCCGGCCTACTCGAACCCGATCAGGTCACAGAACTTCTTCGTCACCGACACCAGCGCCAGGCGCGGCGCATCTCCGACCGTGAGCGGCACGCGCAATCCGGAACCGAGGAGCCACCGCCGCTGTACCGATCGCTCAAAGAGCAGCGCACACTTCTCAACAGCCTCGTCGGGATGCGGGCGAAATCTACGGGGGAGCCCCACGGCACGATCCACGCCGAGCTCCGGCGGATGGTCGGCGGCCCGGCCGTTCCGCAGGCGAGCGTGACACAGCTCCAGTCCCGCATCGACCTTCTCCGCCGCAGGATGCGCAGTTGACGGCACCCCCACTCGGGTAGACGCCACCCGCAAGCGCGGGGCAGCGCGGGAGACTTCCGCTTGCGAGACTGGTCAGGCGAGCACACGGGGGACGGAACCGGATCCTTCGCCGGCGTTCGCACTCCGGGGAAACAGGGAATGAATCAGCGCGTGCGCGGGCGAATCATCGCCGCGGTCGTCTCCGTCGGTCTCGCTGCCGGCCTGCCGGCGAGCGGCGGCAGCATCGTCCTCGTCAACGCCATCAGCGCAGTCCGTCGCCGTTACGTCGGTGCCGATTTCGACGACGTCGCGCTCTCGAGGATGGCAGGATTCTTCGACGAATACCGCACTCTTCGGCGTGGGCCTCTGGATGAACCCCGACTCGTAGCCGATTGCCGCGGTCGCTCGACTGAAGGCTGCCGGGAAGTCAGAGGATGCTGCATTCCTCGGTGCGATCGCGTCACAGCCGACAGCCACCTGGCTCGGTGGCTGGTGGAGCACGTCGCTTCTGATGCCGAAACTCGCCGGCTACGTCAGATCGGCGTCCGCCAGCGGTCGCACCCCGGTGTTCGTCAGCTATGCGATTCCGGACTGCGACTGCGGCGGCTACTCCGCCGGCGGATGCCCGGATGCGGCCCACCTCACCTGGAACCGGACGATCGCGGATTCGCTTCGCGGCCATCCGGCGATCGTCCTGATCGAGCCCGACTCGATCGCAATTCCCGGCGACTATCGTTGAATCGCGCAACGGTGCCGGGTGGAAGGGCACGTGGTGCACTCCGACCGGTGCGGCCCTCGGTGAGAACCCGCACGCCACGTCGGGAACACGCTCGCTCGACGCCGTGCTCGGGGTGAAGACGCCCGGGGCAAGTGACGGCACCTGCAACGGCGGCTCGAGCGCCGGAACCTGGTCGGACGCCTATGCGCTCACCCCGGTGAACAATCGCCGCTGAAGCGGTCTCGTGTCGCTCTCTCAGATCGCGGTCAGCGTCAGCACGAGGGCCTGGGCGGGCAGCAATAGCGGAATCGCGAACCCGGTTTCGGCGATGACACGGCCGGGCAACGTAATGTCGCCGCTCGCCATCCACGGCGGCGGGGAATCCTGAAGCACCAGCGGCGCACGTCCGAGGGTCAGAACCTCGATTCGGTAGTCGCGCTCCGGGTCGAGGCCCGGAACCCGCACGGGGGCGGGCACGGCCGCGCGGGAGGCGGTGAGCCGCACCACCGCGATGATCGCTCGGTCACGATCGGGCGACACGACGCCGTGGACGAAGCCCGAGTCATCCGGATCCGCCCAGCGCACCGTGGTTCCGCTGTGGAGCAGCCCGCGGTTCGCTTGGTAGAGCGCTGTCCAGCCGCGCACCTGCTCGAGCTGCGCTTCGGTGGCGCGGGTCAGATCCCATTCGATTCCGGCGGAGAGGAAGAACGCGGTCGCGAGGCGAAATGAGAGCTCGGTCTCGCGACCCGTCGTGTGGGCGACCGGTGCACCGAGGTGACTGCCGAGGAACTCCGGCGGCACGAGCAGTCCGGTTAAACGCTGAATGGCCTGGCGCTCGAGCGGATCGTTCGTGTCACTCACCCAGAACCGATCGGTGCGATCCAGTACGCCGAGGTCGATCCGGGCACCGCCGGACGAACAGGATTCGATCTCGAGCCCCGGATAGCGGCGACGGAGCTCATCCATGAGTCGCCAGCTCGCCGCGGTCTGTCGATGGGCGGAACCGGCGAGCATGTCACGGTTCTGGTCCCACTTCAGGTAGGTGATCGGATACTCGTCGAGCAGCGCACAGAGCTGGGCGAGGATGTTCGCGAAGGCCTCGGGGTTGCCGAGATCGAGAACGAACTGGGAGCGCCAAGGCGGCGGGAGTCGACCGCCCTCTGCACGGACGATCCAGTCCGGATGAGCGCGGGCGAGGTCGGAGTCGAGGGACACCATCTCCGGCTCGACCCAGAGCCCGAACTCCATTCCGAGCGAGTTCACGCGGTCGATGAGCGGATGCAGCCCGCCCGGCCAGCGAACCGGGTCTACCGTCCAGTCGCCGAGGGCCTTCGTGTCGTCGGTGCGACCGGTCATCCAGCCGTCATCCAACACGAATCGCTCGACCCCGACGCTGGCGCCGATCTCGGCGAGCCGGCTGAGGCGATCGAGGTCATGGTCGAAGTACACGGCCTCCCAGGTGTTCAGCACGACGCCGCGGAGCGGAAGCGACGGGGCATGGCGAGCGCGCACCCAGGTATGGAACTTCTCGGACAGGCCGTCCAGCCCATTCGACGACCACGCCGCGAGCACCAACGGGGTGCAGTAGCTCTCGCCGGGGGCGAGCACGACTTCCCCCGGCTGCAACAGCTCTCCGAGGGCGAGCGAGACGTGTCCGGTTGACGCTGTGTCGACCGAGACATCCCTGTCACCGCTCCAGGCGAGATGCGCGGACCACACCTCCCCGCGCCGGAAATCGAAGCCGGGCTCCCCGACGATCGTGACGAAGGGGTCATCATGTCCGGGGCGACCGTGCCGGGTGGCGCGGCGCCAGCTGCCGTCGGCGAGCTCTCGGCGTTGCGGGCGCCGCTCCTGGGTCCAGCGTCCGCCGAAGTCGAGCAGCTCGCTCGCCCGCTCCGGCAGCGGGAGGGTGATGCTCACGCCCTCGACGGACCACTCATCGTCGCCCGTGTTCGTGACCGTCGCGCCGAGCTCCAGCACGCCCGACGGGGCGATGGCGATCGTGAGTTCGAGGGAGAGCGCCGAAACGGTGTCAACCAGCGTGATGAGCAGGGTCGCGGCATCCACCGGCACGACGCTCGATTCGAACAGCGGGTATGTCGTCTGGGCGCCGCGTGCTCCGCTCACCCCCGGCCGCCCGCTCCAGCCGTCAGAGGCCACCGGAACGAGCGAGAGCAGAAGGACTGAATCGATCGAGCTTGGCGACACCGCCGGCACGAGGGCATCGGCAACCGAGTCGAGTTCGGTCGCGGTGAGTGGTCCGAGATCGGCTCCCCAGTGAACGATACGGGGGACACCGACGCCGCGGGCGTCCAGCAGAACGCTGGAGCCCGCGGCGCGGAGGTGATGAAGGTGCAGAATGCGCCTACTTTACCGTGATGGACTGCGCCTTGAGAGCCGCGATCGTCTTGGTCTCACCGGTTTTCAATGCGTCGAGCAGC
>JAYVNU010000132.1:0-15412 GCA_043758345.1 Lacisediminihabitans sp. | reverse complement strand
GCGATTTCCTTCCGGAACGCCCGATCGATGCGTTCGATCATGGGCGGGCGCACCCCGTTCCCCTCATCATCGGAACCAATGACCGCGAGGGGTCGTTGTTCAAGGGACGCCTCGACATCCTTGCGACGACACCGCCCCGCATCCGCGCTATCTTCGCCAAGACTAAGAAGAAGTCGCGAAAGCGGCTCAAGGCGCTCTACCCGGGCCTCCCGGCGCAGCGTCCGGCGGCGGACTTCGGTGGGGACTATTCGTTCTGGTATCCGTCCATCCGCGTGGCTGAGCGTCACGCCGACTTCGCACCGGTGCATTTCTACCGTTTCGATCTCGCCCCGCGACTGATCAGGATGCTCGGACTCGACGCCACCCACGGGATCGAGCTCTTCGCGGTCTTCGATCGTTCGCGTGGCCTATTCGGTCGAGTCATCGGTATTCTCGGCGGGTACCGGGCGTTCGTTCGGGCCGGGGAGCGGATGCGCGCGCACTGGCTGCGCTTCGCCCGCCACGGCACCGTCGACCCGGCTTGGCCCCTCTACACGACCCGCAAGCGCAACACCCTGATCATCGACGTCGTCGATCGCGTCGAAGCCGATCCACGCGGCGACAAGCGCACGGCCTGGCAGGCGTTCGTTCCACACGTGTGAGCAGGACCTGACGAACGATGATCTTCCATATCGCGCACCGCTCGGAGTGGGACTCAGCCATCGACTCCGGCGAGTACCGTGTCTCGTGCCGCGGCGCGACGATCGGCGAGGAGGGGTTCATCGACGCGTCGACCGCGGAGCACCTGTCGGCAACGGCGCTGCGGTACTCCGCGGACGACACCGGGCCGCTCGTGGTTCTCGCAATCGAGGAGGACAGGATCGCGGCATCCGGTGTCGAACTGCACTGGGAACCGACGCCGGCCGGCGAACTGTTTCCTCACATCTACGGGGTGATCCTGCCGCACTGGGTCGCTACGGTGCACGACGCCGCGATCGTCGACGGCAGGTTCGACGTCCGCGCGTAAGCTCCGGCCGCGAGCTCTAATCGGTGGCAGCAATCGCTGTTCCGATGGACGCGATGACTCCATCGAGCGCAGTGCCGGAGGCGTCGCGTTTTGACCCGGCGTCGGGGAGGCCCCGCTTCGACCCGTCGGCCCCGACCGCGAGTGCCGGCGACGGACCGGCCCAGGCCACCGCGAGCAGATCTTCGCCCTTGAGGAATGCATGCGCCCGCACCCCTCCGGTGGCTCGCCCCTTCCCCGGAAATTCAGACAGCTGCGAGACCTTCGCCCGGCCGAAGTCGGTGCCGGGGATCGTCGCGCTGCTCGTCGAGATCGTGACGACGATCGGGTCGGCCGAGGGATCGATGGAACCGAAGAAGACGACGCTGGCCTTCGGCGGGAGCGAGATGCCCACCATTCCGCCGGCTGTCCGGCCCTGCGGACGCACCGCGGATGCCGCGAAGTGCAGCAACTGGGCGTCCGAGCTGATGAACAACAGCTCGTCACCATCGTCGGCCTGGCGCACTCCGACTACCTCGTCGCCGGGCTTCAGGGCGATCACCTCGAAGTCGGGTCGGTTCGGGTAGTCACCGGCGGCGAGGCGCTTGACGACGCCGAGGCGGGTGCCGAGTGCGATGGGAGATTCGGACTGCAGCGAGACGAGGCCGAGAACCCGTTCGCGCTTCGGGTCGAGCGCCAGATAGTCGGTGATACGGACGCCGGCGCCGAGCTGGATCGAATTCTCCGGCGCGACCGGGAGGTCGACCGGGGAGAGACGGACGAGTCGCCCGAGATTCGTCACGGCGCCGATCTCGGTTCGGCTCGTCGTCAGGACGCTTGAGAGGATCGCGTCGTGCCCACTGCGTCGAGCAGTGCGTTCCAGCAACGGGCTCGCGTCAGCCGAGGCGTCTGCCAGATCGACCCTGATCACCCGGCCGGTGGTCGACAGGAACACGCGACACGGCGCATCCGCGATCTCGAGCACCGGTGCGGAGGATCGCGAGGAGGTCGCGACGCTCGGCCGTGCCTCGGTCAGCAGGGTTCGCCGCGGCGTACCGAATTTCTCGGCAACCTCCTCGAGTTCGTCGGAGACGAGTTGACGAATCCGCTGAGGGACGGCCAGCAACTCTTCGAGCTCCGCGATCGCGGTGAGCAACTCGTCGCGCTCGGTTTCGAGCTCGATGCGGGAGAACCTGGTGAGGCGACGGAGGCGCAGCTCCAGAATGTATTCGGCCTGTATCTGAGTGAGATCGAAGACGTCGATGAGGCGCGTCCTGGCCTGCTCGGTGTCATCGCTCGCACGGATCACCTGGATGACCTCGTCGATATCGAGGATCGCGATGAGCAGACCCTCAACGAGGTGCAGTCGCTCTTTCTTGCGGGCAAGCCTGAACTGGCTGCGGCGCGTGACGACGGAGATACGGTGATCGACGTAGACCTGCAGTAGTTCTTTGAGGCCGAGGGTGCGCGGCCCGCCATCGACCAGGGCGACGTTGTTGATGTTGAAACTGTCTTCCAGTGGTGTGTGGCGATAGAGCTGCTCGAGCACGGCATCCGGGCTGAATCCGGTCTTTATCCCCACGACGAGTCGAGTGCCGTGGGTGCGATCGGTGAGGTCGGTCACGTCGGAGATGCCGCTGAGTTTCTTGGAGTTGACGCCGTCCTTGATCCTCTCGATCACCTTCTCGGCTCCTACCATGAAGGGAAGTTCGGTGATCACGAGTCCGGTCCTGCGGGCGGTGAGTGCCTCGACCGAGACGCGGGCCCGGGTACGGAATGCTCCTCGCCCCGTCTCATAGGCGTCACGGATGCCAGCGAGCCCGACGATCGTGCCCCCGGTCGGCATGTCCGGGCCCGGTACGAACGACATGAGTTCCTCGAGCGTGGCCTCCGGGTGATCGATCAGGAAACGCGCGGCGCCGACGACTTCGATGAGATTGTGCGGAGCCATATTCGTGGCCATTCCGACGGCGATGCCGGAGGCTCCGTTCACGAGGAGGTTGGGGAACGCCGACGGAAGAACCTCGGGCTGCTGCAGCTGGTTGTCGTAATTCGGCACGAAGTCGACGACATCTTCGTCGAGGTTCTCGGTCATCGCCATCGCCGCGGGCGCAAGGCGTGCCTCGGTGTAGCGCGCGGCTGCTGGTCCATCATCGAGCGAACCGAAGTTGCCGTGGCCGTCGATAAGAGGTACCCGCATGATGAACGGCTGGGCTAGACGCACCATCGCGTCATAGATCGACGAGTCGCCGTGGGGGTGGAGTTTCCCCATCACCTCACCGGTGACGCGCGCAGATTTCACGTGTCCGCGATCTGGACGGAGCCCCATCTCGGTCATCTGATAGAGGATGCGCCGCTGTACCGGTTTCAGACCGTCGCGCGCGTCAGGGAGCGCGCGGGAGTAGATGACGGAGTACGCGTACTCCAGAAAAGAGCCCTCCATCTCGGCGGAGACATCGACATTGTCGATTCGCTCGCCCGGGGAATCTGAGAGAGGGATTTCGGAGGTAGCCATAGGATTGTCCCCATGTTACCGGCCATCAAATCGCACCGGTTCAGCCTTGCCGACGTCATGCCAAGTTCGTTCTCGGCGGTTTCCGGTACCGCGAATTCGTTGGGCCTTCCGGCGGTCGACAGGGTGGTAGTGCTGGTGGTGGACGGGCTCGGTGCAACGTCTCTCGCCGCCAGTGCCGGCCACGCGCGCTTTCTCTCGCCTCTGCTGTCGCCAGCCTCGACGATCGGGTCGCGATTCCCGACGACGACAGCCTCGGCTCTCGCGACCCTGACGACTGGGCAGACGCCGGGCATCCACGGACTCGTTGGGTACACGGTGCTCGATGCCGCGAACGACCGGGTCGTCAATGAACTGAACGGCTGGGACGATCGGCTCGACCCGGCGACCTGGCAGCGTTCGAAGACCCTCTTCGAGACGGGAGCGGATGCCGGGATCCCCTCCTTCGTGATCGGCATGGAGCGCTACCGCAATTCCGGCTTCACCCGAGCAGTTCTTCGCGGTGCTCAGTATCGTTCCGGCTCCACCCTCGCCGATCGATTTGCGAAAGCGCGAGCCGTGCTCGACGAGTTCGACCGAAGCGTGCTCTACGTCTATGTACCCGAGCTGGACCAGGCCGGTCACGCGAAGGGGTGGCGGTCGGCGGAGTGGACGACCGCGCTCGAAGAGCTCGACGGTGTCGTGCGTTCCTTCGCTGGAACTCTCGGCCCCCGCGAGGGGATGCTTCTCACCGCCGACCACGGGATGCTCGATGTTCCCGAGAGTTCGCACGTTCTGTTCGACACCGATCCGCTGCTGATCGAGGGGATCCGTCACCTCGCCGGGGAGCCCCGGGCGCTCCAGTTGCACTTCGAGCCAGACGCTTCCGAGGCGCTCCGGGAGCGGGTGATCGAGCGGTGGCGTTCCGTCGAAGGATCGCGGTCGTGGATCGTCGATCGCCGCGATGCGATCGAATCCGGCTGGTTCGGCCCCACCGTCGATCCCGACGTCGCCCCCAGGATCGGGGAGGTGATCATTGCGGCTCGCAAGGCCATCGCGTACTACGACTCTCGCTCGACACACGGAAAAACCATGGTCGGCCAACACGGATCATGGTCCACCGAGGAGTCGAGGGTGCCGCTTCTGAAATTCGGCGCCTTCTCCTGAGCAGTGCGTCGGACCCGCGAGTGGCCGCCTGGATCAGTCCTCTTCGGACCGCGCTCCGAAGACGATGTCATCCCAGCTCGGCATCACAGCACGGCCCTTGCGACTCGATCGCGACTGCATCATCGGAAGCACGGAATTGGTGCCGACCGTCGGCTGCGGCGACGTCGCCCCGGGCGTTTCGTCATCGACCGACATCCCGGGCAGAGCGATGTCGACAAGGCGGATCGTTCCGGTGGACGGATGCGCGGCCTTCGCTTCCTCGTCGGCGAAGTTCGCACTCTCGCGCTCGCCCCGTCGGCGTCGGAGGGCCTCGAGCAGGTCTGCGGTCTGGTTGGATTCGACCTCTGCCTCGGCAGGAGCACGATTGATCGCTGCATCGGAAACGCTCTGGGGAGCATCCGCAAGGCGACCATAGGAGACGGTCTCGTGAGCGACCGAGTGCTGCCGCTCGGCGAGGTCGTGGTCGGTGAATGCCCCGCTGTCGAAGCGAGACTGGTCGGGCATGCGCTCTTCGTCGCCAACTGCACGAAGCCGAGGGATGAGTGCCCCGACCATCTCTCCCTGCTGGGAGAGTGTTATCGCTTCGCTGTTCAGTGGGGCGAGAGCGGACTTCTTCGGATCGAAGCGCCAGCGAGCATCGTGGTCGATCTGCTCTGCCGTGAATGCCAGCTTGACGATCCAGCCGCCGCCGATCTCTTTCCAACTCGCCCAGCGCTCGTTGACGGCACCGAGGTCGTAAAGACGCTCCCGGATCACCGAGCCGAAATTCGAACCGTCGATCGGACCGGTGTCGGCGGCGGTTCGCACGGGGACGGCAAGGGCCGAGGTGATCACGAACTCACGCTCGGCAAGCACCGGTCCCTCGAATTTCTGGATGTAGTCGATCGGCACACCGGTGATCTGGGCGACATCTTCCGCCGACATTCCGGATCGGATATGGGCCTGGATCTCACGCGGGGCGAGCTTGCGTCCGGCACCGGGATCGGGGATGGCCTGTCGGAGTTTCGACTGGAGCACCTCGTCGATCGCCACTCTGTACCGGGCACCGTCGTGTGCTGCGACAAGGAGCGCGCCGTTCTCCACTCCGATTACTTTCAGGTCCTGCATATCTGAACGCCTCTCGCGGTCATTGGTAGGGAAAGAGTGTCATGCGAAAGACCAGAAAGTCGGGAATATCCCGGGCGTGCCGGAAGTTGCCCATTTGTCGGATTCACGGCAGGTTCGCGGCGGTTTGCTATTCGCAAACTAATGATGCAAACTATGGCCGCCGATTGAGATCAATCGATATTTTCAAGAACTGGATGGGCATGGCAACCGACTACGACGCACCTCGTAAGACCGACGACGACTCCGAGTCGATCGAGGCTCTTAAAGAGCGCGTTCCGGACAAGATGTCCGGCGTTGTCGACGTCGATGACGCTGACAACCCCGGGGGGTTCGAACTCCCCGGTGCCGACCTCTCCGACCTCGACCTCGACGTGGTCGTCCTGCCCCCGCAGGCCGATGAGTTCACCTGCGTGAGTTGCTTTCTCGTGAAGCATCGATCGCAGCTCGATCACGAAGAGAAGCTCGGCCTCATCTGCCAGGAGTGCGCGGCGTAACAAGAAGGCCAGGCCCGAAGACAGTCGTTCCCGGATGCATGTCTAGAGCTTGGCCTTTGCTCCGTCGATTGCGCCGGCGAGAGCCTCTGGTGCGCGCGACGACACTATCCAGTAGGGCGTCGGGTCATCCGGGTCCCGCAGCTCGACCCTGACGACCGGGGAGACCCAGCCGCGGATGAGCAGCCAAGCCCGCGCATCGAGCTGCTGCCCGCGCTGGATCGTCGCGCCGTCGTCACGGTAGGCGCCCACGTCTCCGACGAATCGCAGCGGAAGCTGTGCGCGGCCCGCAATCAAGGCGTCTTCGGTCACTTCGATCACCGGTGATCCGATAGCGAGCGCGATGACGACGGCGGCGTAGAGCACGATCGCGACGACGACCCCCGCGATCGGGTTGATCGGCAGGAAGACCAGAAGACTTGCCGGGATCACCAGAGCGGTCGCAATGAATACCCAGGGTGAAGCCCACAACCGTTCGCGGTAAATCGTCATGAGTCCATTCGATCAGACTTTGGCGTGCACTACCCTCGTGCTGTGCCAGAAAGCGTCGAAGTCCTCATCGTCGCGCCGACGATTCCCGCCTATGCCCATCCCGGTGATGCCGGGGCCGACCTGACATCGAGTGTGAGTGTCGAGCTTCCGCCGGGTGGTCGCTCCACCGTCGGAACCGGCGTAGCGATAGCGCTTCCCGACGGCTTCGTCGCTTTCGTCGTGCCCCGCAGCGGCCTCGCAGCCCGTCACGGCATCACGGTCGTCAACAGTCCGGGAACAGTGGACGCCGGGTACCGCGGTGAGATCCGGGTGACGCTCCTGAATACAGACAGCAGCATGCCGTATTCTGTGGCAGTCGGTGACCGCATCGCGCAGCTGGTGATCATGCCGGTGTCGCGGGCCCGTTTCGTCACCGTCGAAAACCTTCCCGGCAGCCATCGTGGCGAGGCCGGATTCGGCTCGACCGGCGATACCGATCCCGTGGATGTCTCGGGGTCCGTCGGCTCCGAACAACCAGTCACCGCACCACTAGGAGATCTTTCGTGACCGATACGACACCACCCGGCGAGCCAGAGGATGACGGCCGGGAACTGATCCACGAAAAGTCCGCGCCCGCAGACCGTGCGACGAATGGACCGCTCGACGAGAGCGAAGCGAACGCCGTGCGGCCCTACGTCGATCTCGGAGGGGTGAAGATCCTTCCCCGGGAGGGCCTCCACCTCCGTCTCGAGGTCGAGGAGGGGAGCCAGCGAGTCGTCGCCGTCGGATTGGACTTCGCCGGCTCGACCCTCCAGGTGCAGCCATTCGCCGCACCGCGCTCCTCGGGGCTGTGGCACGAGATCCGTGAGCAGATCGCGGATCAGATCGCCAAACAGGGCGGGATCACCACGCAGAGCGACGGGCCTTTCGGTCCGGAGTTGCTTGCGGAGATCCCGGCAGCCATCGCCGGACAGCCGAACGCCAAACGCATCGCTCGCTTCGTCGGTGTCGATGGACCGCGTTGGTTTCTGCGCGGGGTCATCGCCGGGGAAGGAGCGCTCGATCCGGTCGCCGCGGAGCAGATCGAGGAGCTCTTCCGGAGCGTCGTGGTCGTGCGGGGCAAGACCCCGATGCCTCCCCGTGACCTGATCCCGCTCCAGATGCCGAAGACGGCGACAGCCGACGAAATCTGATCGTGACCGATTCGGATCCCGAAGTACCGCGAGAGCCGACCTTCCGGGAGAGCTTCGCGGATGCGATGCGAAAGACGGGCATCGGACAGGTGGCTCCCGGAGAGGTTCCCACCGCCGCATCTCTCCTCACGGCTGTCGGGGGAGTGCGGGGGATCGTCGAGTCGATAGTTCCGGGACTCGGTTTTCTCGTCGCCTACAGCCTGACGAAGAACCTGCTGCTGAGCGTTCTCATCCCGCTCGGCCTCGCGGTGGTGTTTCTCATCCTCCGGATCGTGTCCCGCGGCGGTCCGCTTCAGGCCGTCACGGGAATCCTGCTGCTCGCGGTGTCCGCTGTGATCGCTCTCGTGTCGGGGAAGGCCGAAGGCAATTTCGTCGTCGGGATCTGGACCAATTCGGCATTTCTTCTCGTCATCCTCATCAGCCTCGCCGTCCGTTGGCCGCTGATCGGAGTGATCGTCGGCTTCCTCACTAACGAGATCACGGAGTGGAGGAAGGATGCCTCGAAGCGACGGGTGCTCGTCATCGCCACCTGGCTGTGGGCAGTTCTGTTCGGCATCAGGCTCGCAGTCGAACTCCCGCTGTACTTCGCGCACAACGCTTCAGCCCTCGCCGCGGTTCGACTCGTCACCGGCGTTCCGCTGTATGCGATCTTCCTCTGGATCACCTGGCTACTCGTCCGTACCGTCTACGCGCGGAAGACGGCCCCCGAAAAGGACTAGTTCCGTGTCGAGGGTATGGTTCGTGCCTATAATGATTTATCTTGATGTCAAGATACTTTCGCGATCATGGCGGAGCTTTTCCGACCTGTCCGACTTAGGCTTGCCTTGCTGGCAGGCCTCCGGGTGCACAGGGAGGATTGCCACGGCGACTGGTGCTTTAGGGGCCGACGGTCCAGCAAGGGAGACGACGCAATGTCGCAAGTCAACAGCTTCGGTTCGAAAGACACTCTGACGGTCGGATCGACCGACTACGAGGTGTTCCGCGTCGATACGGTGCCCGGGTACGAGAAGCTCCCCTTCAGCCTCAAGGTGCTGCTGGAGAACCTCCTTCGCACCGAGGATGGCGCCAATGTCACCCGATCGCAGATCGAGGCGCTCGGCTCCTGGGTTCCGACGGCCGACCCGGACACCGAGATCCAGTTCACCCCGGCGCGAGTAATCATGCAGGACTTCACCGGTGTTCCGTGCATCGTCGACCTCGCAACGATGCGGGAGGCGGTCGGAGCGCTCGGCGGCGACCCGAACAAGATCAACCCGCTCGCTCCGGCGGAACTCGTCATCGACCACTCGGTCATCGCCGATCTCTTCGGAAGCGAGAACGCCCTCGAGCGCAACGTCGAGATCGAGTATGAGCGCAACGGTGAGCGCTACCAGTTCCTCCGCTGGGGCCAGACCGCCTTCGATGACTTCAAGGTCGTGCCGCCCGGAACCGGAATAGTCCACCAGGTCAACATCGAGTACCTCGCCCGGGTGACCTTCACCCGCGAGGTCGACGGCGTGCTCCGCGCCTACCCGGACACGTGCGTCGGCACCGACTCGCACACGACGATGGTCAACGGCCTCGGCGTGCTCGGTTGGGGCGTCGGCGGAATCGAGGCCGAGGCCGCAATGCTCGGCCAGCCCGTCTCGATGCTGATTCCGAAGGTCGTCGGCTTCAAGCTGACCGGCTCGATCCCCACGGGCGTCACCGCGACGGATGTCGTGCTCACCATCACCCAGATGTTGCGGCAACACGGTGTCGTCGGCAAATTCGTCGAATTCTACGGCGAGGGTGTCGCCGCCGTTCCTCTCGCCAATCGCGCGACCATCGGCAATATGAGCCCGGAGTTCGGCTCGACTGCCGCGATGTTCCCCATCGACGATGTCACCCTCGGCTACCTGCGACTCACCGGCCGCAGCGAAGACCAGGTCGCGCTCGTCGAGGCCTACGCGAAGCTGCAGAAGCTGTGGCACGACCCGGTGCACGAGCCGACCTTCAGCGAATACCTCGAGCTCGACCTCGGTACGGTCGTGCCCTCGATCGCCGGTCCGAAGCGCCCACAGGATCGTGTGGAGCTCAGCAATGCGAAATCGCAGTTCGAGCTCGATGTGCAGGACTACGCGACCCAGGATCTCTCCCGGGTCGACGCGGCGGTCGATGGCACCTTCCCGGCCTCCGACCCGCTCGGGTTCACGTCGCAGGATTCCGAACGCGCGCACGAGCTGTCACACAGCCGGGTCAGCAACGCCCCTGCCTCGGTGTCGAAGCCGATCGACATCACGACGAAGGATGGCGTGAACTACACGCTCGACCACGGAGCCGTGGCCGTCGCCGCGATCACGTCGTGCACGAACACCTCCAACCCGAGCGTGATGCTCGCGGCCGGCCTTCTCGCTCGCAATGCCAACCTCAAGGGTCTCAAGTCGAAGCCGTGGGTCAAGACCACCCTCGCACCGGGCTCCAAAGTCGTCACCGACTACTACGACAAGGCCGGCCTCACAGCCGACCTCGAGGCACTCGGTTTCTACACGGTCGGCTACGGCTGCACGGTCTGCATCGGCAATACCGGCCCCCTCATCGACGAGGTATCGGCTGCGATCAACGACAATGACCTCGCCGTCACCGCGGTACTCTCCGGCAACCGAAACTTCGAGGGCCGCATCAGCCCGGATGTCAAGATGAACTACCTGGCGAGCCCACCGCTCGTCATCGCCTACGCGCTCGCCGGCTCGATGAACTTCGACTTCGAAAAGGATGCGCTCGGCGTCGGGAGCGACGGTGATGATGTCTACCTCGCCGACATCTGGCCGGATGCGGAGGAGGTGCAGAAGACGATCGACTCCTCCATCTCCACGGAGATGTTCACGAAGGAGTACGGGGCCGTCTTCGACGGTGACGAGCGCTGGCGCTCGCTGCCGACCCCGGACAGCGAGGTGTTCGAATGGGACGAGAAATCGACCTACGTTCGGAAGCCCCCGTACTTCGACGGCATGACTCTCGAGACCAGTCCGGTCGTGAATATCACAGACGCTCGCGTTCTGGCGAAGCTCGGCGACTCGGTCACCACCGACCACATCAGCCCGGCGGGAAAT
This sequence comes from Lacisediminihabitans sp., assembly GCA_043758345.1. Classification (GTDB taxonomy): domain Bacteria; phylum Actinomycetota; class Actinomycetes; order Actinomycetales; family Microbacteriaceae; genus Lacisediminihabitans. The sequence continues at coordinate 4,439 of JAYVNU010000132.1, read as the reverse complement.
ATCAAGGCCGACAGTCCGGCGGGAAAGTACCTGCAGGAGCACGGCGTCGAGCGCAACGACTTCAACTCCTATGGCTCGCGTCGCGGAAATCACGAGGTGATGATCCGGGGAACCTTCGCGAATATCCGTCTTCGCAACCAGTTGCTTGCGGACTTCAACGATGGCAGTGGGGTCGAGGGCGGCTACACGCGTGACTTCACGAAGCCGGCTGCCCCGCAGGCGTTCATCTACGACGCTGCGGAGAACTACCAGGCGGCAGGAACCCCGCTCGTCATTTTCGGTGGCAAGGAATACGGCTCCGGGTCGTCTCGCGACTGGGCGGCCAAGGGCACCAGCCTTCTCGGCGTGAAGGCCGTCATCGTGGAGAGCTTCGAGCGCATCCATCGCTCCAATCTCATCGGTATGGGCGTTGTTCCGCTGCAGTTCCCCTCCGGTGAGAGTTGGGCGTCACTCGGACTCGACGGCACCGAGTCGGTGAGCATCAGCGGCCTCGAGGAGTTGAACAACGGGTCGACGCCGAAGACGGTGCACGTCACGGCGACGCCGACGGAGCACTCGGAACCGGGGAAGGAGAACGTCGAGTTCGACGCGGTGGTGCGGATCGATACCCCCGGTGAGGCCGACTATTACCGCAACGGGGGCATCCTGCAGTACGTCCTCCGGTCCCTGGTCTGACACGGCCCCGTTGGCAGCATTCGGCTAGGAAGCGCAGCGTAAACTCAAATTATGTCTTTGCTCGAGCACATTCACGGTCCTCGCGACCTTGATCGCCTCACCCAGGCGCAGCTCGGGAGGCTCGCCGCGGAGATCCGCGCGTTCCTGGTCGCCGAGGTCTCGAAGACGGGCGGCCATCTCGGCCCGAACCTCGGTGTGGTCGAGTTGACGATTGCTGTGCACCGGGTCTTCGACTCACCGACCGACGCGATCGTATTCGACACGGGGCACCAGTCCTACGTTCACAAATTGCTGACCGGTCGTCAGGATTTCAGTCATCTTCGGGAGAAGGGCGGGCTCGCCGGTTACCCGCAGCGGTCGGAGTCGGTGCATGACATCGTCGAGAGTTCGCACGCGTCGAGCTCCCTGAGTTGGGCGGACGGCATCTCCCGCGCGTTCCAGATGACGGGCCAGGATGACCGTCATGTCGTGGTCGTCGTCGGAGACGGCGCGCTGACCGGGGGGATGACCTGGGAGGCGTTGAATAATATTAGCGATGACAACAGTCGGAAGCTGGTCATCATCGTCAACGACAACGGACGCTCCTATGCCCCGACCATCGGAGGCATGGCGAGATTTCTCAGTGGCGTGCGCACCCGCCGGTACTACCGGAGCCTCTACGACAAGAGCCGCGCGTTCTTCGGGATGTTCGGTGGCCCGGGGCGTGCGCTCTATCGCGGCCTCCGTGGTGGCCTGCACGGCTTCCTCAGCCGATTTTCGAACAACGAGGCACTGTATTCCAATCTGGACATCAAATACATCGGTCCGGTTCAGGGTCACGACGTGCGCGCCGTCGAAGAAGCACTGAAGCAGGCCAAGAACTATGGCGCCCCGGTGATCGTGCATGTGATCACCCAGAAGGGCAAGGGGTTCGAACCGGCGGTTCTCGATACGGCCGACCAGTTCCATGCCGTCGGCCACATCGATCCAGAGACCGGCGAGCCGATCGGCGGCACTGATCGACCGTCGTGGACCTCCGTCTTCTCCGACGAGATCGTCACGCTGGCCGACGCCGATCCGACGATCGTCGGGATTACCGCGGCCATGCTGATCCCGACCGGACTCGACCGTTTTGCCGCGAAGTATCCGAAGCGGGTGTTCGATGTGGGGATCGCGGAACAGCATGCGGTGACGTCTGCTGCCGGTCTCGCCTTCGGTGGCCTGCACCCGGTGGTCGCCCTCTACGCGACCTTCATCAACCGGGCGTTCGACCAGGTGCTGATGGATGTCGCGCTCCACCATGCGGGCGTCACCTTCGTGCTCGACCGGGCCGGCGTGACAGGCCCCGACGGACCGAGTCACCACGGCATGTGGGATCTCGCCATCCTCCAGGTCGTTCCGCGTATCCGCCTCAGCGCGCCGCGCGACGCGACGCGGCTCCGTGAGGAACTGGGGGAGGCCCTCGCCGTTCAGAATGGGCCGACCGTCGTCCGCTTCGCGAAGGGCAACGTCGGCGCGGAGATCGAGGCGATCCGTCGGACCGACGACGGGGTCGACGTGCTGTTCGAAAGCGACGGCCAGGACGTGCTCATCGTGACTGTCGGACCGATGGCCGAGCTCGGCCTCCAGGTGGCGGAGCGTCTGACGGCGCAGGGGATCGGGGCCACCATCGTCGATCCGCGCTGGGTCGTACCGGTGGCCGGCAGCATCATCGAGCTCGCAGCGCAGCATCGGCTCGTCATCACCATCGAGGACGGCATCCGCGTCGGGGGGATCGGAACGCGTATTCGCCAAGAACTTCGCGCGGCCGGGGTCGACACGGCGCTGACCGAGCTCGGGCTTCCGGACGAGTTCATCGATCATGGCCTCCGGTCGGAGATCATGGAGCAGGTGGGTCTGACGCCGCAGCATATCGCTCGCGATGTCGTCGCCCAGGTGCTCGGCAGCCGAATCCCCATCGCCCGACCACTCGACGAATCGGCCGACCAGCGGGCCTGACTGCCGCCTCAGCATTTGACTTAGAGCGCGCTTCAGGTTCTAGCCTGAAGACATGACCACGACAGCCCCCTCACTGGCAATCTCCGACGTGGCCGAAGCCACGGGGCTGTCGACGCACACACTGCGGTACTACGAGCGGGCCGGGCTCATGCTGGTGCCTATAGATCGGGCGAGTTCGTCCCATCGGCGGTACACGGATGCCGACGTCGGCTGGGTTCGCTTCCTCACGAAGCTCCGCTCAACAGGTCTGCCCATCGCCAGAGTGCGAGAGTACGTCGACCTGGCCCGACGCGGTGAGTCCACTGTCGATGCTCGCCTCGAGCTTCTCCTCACCCATCGCATCGCCGTGATAGCCCAGCTTGCGGAGATGACCGAAAGCCTGGCCGCGATCGACTTCAAGATCGCGACCTACCAGGGAAGGACCCAACGGAATGAAGAAAATAACCCTCGGAAACACTGGACCGGAGATCGGAAGGATCGGCCTCGGCTGTATGGGCATGTCTGCCTTCTACACCGGTGCGGCCACAGACGACGCCGGTTCGATTGCGACCATTCATCGCGCCATCGAACTCGGTGTCACCTTCTTCGACACCGCGGAGATGTACGGGCCGTACATCAATGAGAAGCTGCTCGCAACGGCGTTCGCCGGGAAGCGGGAACAGATCGTCATCGCCACGAAGTTCGGCACGATGCGCCACCGCGACACCAATGAGCGCGGCCTCGATGGCAGCGCGGAAAACGTCCGACTCTCGGTCGAAGGCTCTCTGTCGCGTCTCGGCACCGACTACATCGACCTGTACTACCAGCACCGCATGGACCCCGACACCCCGATCGAGGACACGGTCGGAGCTCTCGCCGAGCTGATCTCCGAGGGCAAGATCCGCGGCTATGGACTGTCGGAGGCCGCACCAGCGACGATCCGACGTGCCCACGCCGTGCATCCGGTGACCGCTCTGCAGACCGAGTACTCGCTCTGGTCCCGCGACCCCGAGGCCGAGATCCTGCCGACCGTTCGCGAGCTGGGAATCGGATTCGTGCCGTATTCGCCGCTCGGACGCGGTTTCCTCACCGGCACCATCCGTTCCGTCGACCAGCTCGACGCCGACGACTTCCGGCGCTCGAATCCCCGTTTCGAGGGCGAGAACCTCGAGGCCAATATCCGGATCGTCGAGCAGGTGGATGCCGTGGCCGCCGAAGTCGGGGCAAAGCCCGGTCAGATCGCACTCGCCTGGTTGCTCGCTCAGGGCGACGACATCGCGCCGATCCCCGGCACGAAGCGCATCGCCTACCTTGAGGAGAATGTCGCGGCCGACGGAATCGAGCTCAGTCCGGGGCAGCTTGCTTCCCTCGACGCCGTAGCGCCTCCGGTCGGTGACCGCTACCCCGATATGAGTGGCATCAACAGGTAGCGACCCCGGTGATCGACCCTCCCGGTGATCGACCCAGCACGGTGATCGAGCCTGTCGAGATCCCGGCAGGCTCGATCACCGGAGCACTCAGTCGGTTCCGCGGATGACGGGGTGATGAAACGTATCGCCGAATGCGCGCTGCGACGCCCCCACTCGGTCGAGGTAAGGGGTCACCCCACCCATCTGGAACGGATACCCGGCACCCAGGATGAGGCAGAGGTCGATGTCTTCCGGTGCCGAGACCACACCGGCCTCGAGCATCCGATGTACCTCGTCTGCCAGCCCGTCTTCGATCCGCACCTGGAGTTCGGTCGCGGTCATCGGCGACGTCCCGCCGACGACGATCTCTCGTGCCCTCTTGTCGATGCCCTTGATTTT
>JAYVNU010000131.1:0-5335 GCA_043758345.1 Lacisediminihabitans sp. | reverse complement strand
GCGGCCTTGGTGCCGGCCCCGGCCCCGCCCTCGGTGCCAGCCTCTCCGCCGCCGGATCCCGGCGACCGCGCCTGGCTCGGCTCATGGGTGCAGGCGAGTCGCGCACTGCTCGATACGCACTCGGCCCTCGCGCCGCTGGATGACTCGCCCGGTAGCTTGGCGCGCGAGCAGCTCGCCGCGTTCCGGCAGCCGGTGACCCGGGCATCGCTCGCGCGGGCCGTGTGGCGCGCGACCTGGCCGCACGATCGGCTCGTGCTCGGGGCATCCCGTCTCATTCGGGAGGCCGACGCCGTCGTGCCGGGCAAGAAGATTCCGGTGCATGCCAATCGCGGACTCGCGGGCATCGACGGCACGATCGCGACCGGGATCGGAATTGCGCTCGCGAGTCAGGGCGGCGGTGCTGGCGGCGGTGGCGGCGGCGGTTTAATCGGCGAGGGCGCTGTGGGCGGCAGGTCAAGCGGCGACGTTGTCAACTCCGGAGGCAGTTCCGGCGTGACTCGCGGTGGCGCCTCCGGCATTACCCGCGTGCTGCTCGGCGACCTCGCGACGCTCTACGACGCCGGCGCGATGTTGTTCGGGGGAGGCGAGACGCGACCGCGCATCCAGGTGATCGTCGGCAACGATGGCGGCGGCACCATCTTCGACGTTCTGGAGGTCGCGGCATCCGCGGATCCGACATCGTTCGATCGCGTGCAGTTCACGCCGCAGAGCGTCGACCTCGGGGCGCTGGCTGCGGCGTACGGATGGGATTACCGCCGAGCGGGCAACGTCGGCGAACTGGACGAGGCGCTCGCGCCATCCGCCTCCCCGGTGCTCATCGAGGTGCCGCTGCCGCGGGAGTAGTAGACCCCGGTCCTTCGCGGCCAGCCCTCGCCGCTGCGCGAACACGCCGAAATTGCACGCTGGGAGGACTATTTGGTGCAATTTCGGCGTACTGGCGTGAATCCGACCGGGGAGGTTGTGTCCCGTCACTCGGCGTGGCTCGCGCCTCCCCTTCGCACCCCGCGGTCCATAACTCATGCTGTTTGTGAAATCGGGCCGATGCTGGCCGCTGCCGGCCCCCAAATTCAGCGATCTCGCGCGCGGTGAATCCAAACTGCATGAGTTGTGCTCCGGGTGCTTGCCGATTCGACCGTTGTGCTCCGGCGGATGCCGGCTCGAACAGGGTGCTCCGGTTGCTTGCCGACTCGACCGTTGTGCACCGGCGGATGCCGATTCGAGCGTTGTGCTCCGGCGGATGCCGACTCGAACAGGGTGCCAAGCGGTTGCGATTGCCAGCCGGCCGCAGCTCCCCGCCGCCGGGTGCATAACTCATGCTGTTTGCGTGTCGGGGGATGCTGGTACCCCGGGAAGACGGTGATCTCGCGCTCGGCCAATCCACAGTGCATGAGTTATGCATCCGTCGGAGGGCGGAGTCGACAGGGTGGCAACCGCCGGGGCGAGGACAGCATGAGAAACGGCGCGAAAAGAGCGCGAAGAGCGCGATGAGCGCGATGAGCGCGAAGGGCGCGCGGGTAGTGTCGGCAGCATGTCGAAGGATGCCTGGAAAACTGACCCGCGCACGCTCCTGGGGGTGAGCGTCGGCTTCCAACTCGCCGCGGTAGACGCGGATTCGACTCCCGGATTCGACGGCGGCAAGAAGGCGGGCGTGGCGTCTCTCGCGGCCAATCACCAGGAGTTGAACAATCTGCAGGAAAAGCTGTTCGCAGAAAGTCGAATGGGCGGGAGACGTTCGATGTTGCTGGTGATCCAGGCGATGGATACAGCCGGCAAGGGCGGAATCGTCGAGCATGTCGTCGGCGGCATCAGCCCGGAGGGTCTCGCGGTGCACGCGTTCAAGAAGCCGTCGGCGGAGGAGCTCGCTCACGACTTCCTCTGGAGGGTGCGGAAAGAGCTCCCGTCCGCCGGAATCGTGGGGGTCTTCGACCGTTCGCACTACGAGGACGTGCTGATCGGACGGGTTCGCGAACTGGCACCAGCCGACGAGATCGAGCAGCGCTACGCGCGGATCGTCGACTTCGAGGGGGAGCTCGCCGACGGCGGTATGACGATCATCAAGATCATGCTCCACATCAGTGAGGAGCAGCAGAAGGCTCGGCTCGTCGATCGCCTCGAGCGGGTCGACAAGCGGTGGAAATACAACCCGGGCGACCTCGATGAGCGGGCACTCTGGCCGAAATATCAGGAGGCCTACCAGATCGCGCTCGAGCGCACCTCGATGGCGGATGCGCCGTGGTACGTGATTCCGGCGAACCACAGGTGGTACGCGCGGATCGCCGTCCAGCAGCTGATGCTCGGCGCACTGCGGGACCTCGCCCCGACCTGGCCGGAGGTCGACTACGACGTCGAGGCGGAGAAGAAGCGGCTGGCTGCGAGTTGAGCCGCGGCATCCTATGGGGAGCGGCGGCTTCCACCGCTGTGCACGGCGACCACCGCCGTGCACCAACACCGCGGTGGTAGCCGAAGTGCGCGGTGGTTGCGCCCGGCCTACTTGTCGAGCGGGCTGCCGGCCGAACGATCCACGAGGGTGAAGCGATTGCAGATGACGGGGGCCTCGAAGAGCCCCGTCTCGACGAAGCGTTCGAGCATGTCGACGGGTACGCCGGAGATGCCGATGGATGACGCGATCCCCTGCTCCTTCATCGCGACTAGCGCCTCGACGGGTCCACCCGGCGCCATCGCCGCCGCGAATCCGATGACTTCGGGATCGTGCAGATGCAGCACCTGGATCGTGTCGACGCCGAGTTGCTCGAGGGATTGCTCTAGCCAGCGCAACATCTGGTCGTATTTAAAGCCGTCGTCCGGCAGGCGACGATCGAGTTTCTTCTGCACCACCTGGCCTGTCCGCAGCCCGACGGCCGCACGGATCGCGTCACCGACGAACCCCTCGGACAGCGAGTCGCCGGAGAGGTTCGAGGTGTCGAGGAAGCCGGTCGAGAGGGTGCCGGTGGCCCAGCCATCCGCAAGCCCACGGACTGTCGCGTCGTTGCCGCCCGAGCCCCACGACGATGTTCCGAGGCAGAGCGGCGAGACACGAAGTCCGGTCGAACCGAATTCGCGATAGAGAGTGAGTTCGATCATGGTTTTCTTTGCTGTGCGAGGGGGTACTCCACGTGGGCGAAGTGCGTACTGTCGAGTTCCCAGCTGTCGACGTTCGGCGTTCCCTATCCGCCGAAGGCGTGCGAGACATCGTGTCGATCCGTACCGTCATGCCGCATCGATCGGATGATCACGGGCACGTTCGCCTCATGCCCGCCTGTGCCGGGAGGGAAACTGAGAGAGACGAGGCACTGGCCGTCGGACGAATATTCGCAACCGACGGAATCCTCGTCCCAGGTCGAGATGAGCACATCGTCGCCCCCGGTCGCGGGAATCGTGCACAGGCCCTGTGCGAACGTGCGCCCGTTACGCTCCTCCGCCCCGGTGTAGGCGAGGGTTGCTCCATCGGGCGAGATCCCCCCTGCAGGAAGCAGCCGAAGGGCTCCGGTCTCTCGTTGGGGACCTGCCGGAGGGTGCCACCGGCGAGGGGGATCGCGAAGAGCGCACCGCTGACCTCCGATGAAAAGTAGATCGTTGATCCGTCGCCCGACACCAGGTGATCGGTGTTGTTGTCGTAGAGCCTCCCGGGGTCGATCCGCACCGGATCCCCCGATCCGCCCGCCGCGATCCGCCGGCCGCGATCCGCCGGCCGCGATCCGCCCGCCGCGATCCGCCCGCCGCGATCCGATAGGGCGAGCCCGCTGCGTTGAAGACGAGGGAACGACCGTCGGGGGGTCTAGTTCGGCGCTTCGATGACGAGGTCTGTCGAGGCGAGGACAAGCCTCGTCGATCCGGTGCGGACGCCGGCCACCCTGAGCTCCGAGCGCTGACCACCCAGCAGCGTTCGCCAGATCGCCCGGCGAATGATCGACGTCACGGGTCAGGAACCGAGCGCGCCGACCGGCCTGCGCGAGATCGAGACCGCGCCGGGTGCCAGAACGATGGCCGACTCCCCGGCGGTCGTGACGTCGTGACGTCGTGACGTCGTGCTCGCCGTGGTTGATCGCGATGGTGAAGATCGTGTCGGCTGAACGGCGCTCGACGACCCCCAGACCGTTGCCCGCACGCAGCCGTGGTGCGAGACCCGCTTCGAGCATCGCGTCGCCGAGCACGATCGGGAGCTATTCGGAGTCGAATTCGGTCGCGAGGTGTCACGCCGTTCCCGCGCCGAAGCGGTTGCGGGTGACGGCCGGCCGGCGCTCGCTCCGGTGCGATAGCCGACGACCGCCGTCGCTCCCTCGAGCACGACCTCGTCGCGCGACAGGTCGGATTCCGGATGCGCGAAGTCGGTCGTCATCCCGTCGTTCCCGAGGCGGCTGTATGAGGCCTCGATCTGCCGACGATGGCCGGGGTCGGCGCTCGGGTGCCACTCGAGATCCTGGGCCCAGAACGATTCCCAGTCGCACAGGATCGCGACCTTCGCCCTCACGGTGCCGCCGACCAGTTCGGACAGCGCCGCCAGTTCGCCGCCGAGGGCCACAATCTCCCGGGTTCTCACCGGCGCGAAGTGGGTGAGCCCGGCGTCGCGAGCCGCGGTCGAGGCCGCCATCAAGAAGACGCGCTACCGGGTCAATCCGCACGCACGCAACCTCGCGACCAGCCGCTCGAACTCGGTCGACTTCCTGCTCACCGAGTCCCAGCAACTGCTGTTCGAAGACCCGAATTTCTCGATGCTCGTCAGGGGCACCGCTCAGGCGCTCGCCGCGAAAGATATCTCCCTCGTGCTCGTCATCGCCGGCAGCCCGGCCGAGCAGGCTCGCGCGACCGACTTCATCACCGCCGGGCACGTCGACGGGGTGCTTCTCGCGTTCTCATCTGCATTATGGAAACACGCTGATCGAGAGTCTGCTGACCGCCGGGATTCCGATGGTCGCCTGCGGCCAGCCGCTCGGCTTCGAGGGACGCCTCGGCTGCGTTTCGGCGGATGACTTCGCCGGCGCGCGCAAAATGGTCGACTACCTGCAGAAGAAGGTCCGCACGAGGATCGCCATCATCGCCGGCCCGGAAGACACCCCCGGCGGGGTCGGTCGCCTCGCCGGCTATCGGGCAGCGCTCGGTGATGCGTTCGACCTCGGGATGGTCGTGCACGGTGGCTACAGCCGAGCGAGCGGAGTCGAAGGGAGGACGAAACTGCTGGCAGCGCATCCGGACCTCGACGCCGTGTTCGCCGGCAATGACGTGATGGCCGCTGGCGCCATCAGCGTGCTGCAGGCCGCTGGCCGACGGGTTCCGGAGGATGTGGCCGTCGGTGGGTTCGATGACTCGGCGATCGCGTTATCGACCACACCGACGCTGA
>JAYVNU010000130.1:0-5344 GCA_043758345.1 Lacisediminihabitans sp. | reverse complement strand
GGCTGCGGCAGCATTCATGGCCGAAGTTGCTCGCCTCGAGGCGGGGCATCCGCGCTGGGTCTGGAACGACAGCTCCCGCTGGTATCCCGGGCTGCTCGCGGCTAAGATTCGCGTCGAGCGCTGCGTAGACCTGCGACTCTGCCGGGCAATCCTTCGCCGGTCGGAGTTCACGGCGGGATCGCGGCTGGCAACCGGGCCGACGGATTCCTGGGACGGCGCAGCGCCGGAATCGACAGCAGCGCTGACGGAAGACGCACTGTTCACCCTCGACGATCCCGTGCCTATTGCCGTGCCGGAAGATACGCTGGCCGAGTTTCTGCTCCAGCGAGAGGCACTCGTCGGGTCGTCGGATCCCGCGAGACTCTCATTGTTGCTGGCGGCGGAGTCGGCCGGGGCCCTCGTCGCCGCGGAGATATTCTCCGCTGGCCTGCCCTGGCGAGCGGACGTGCACGACGCCATCCTCGAAAGTCAGCTCGGGCCGAGACCGGAGCCGGGCGCGCGTCCGGCACGGCTGGCCGCAGTTCTCGAGGAGGTGCGGACTGCGTTGGATGCTCCGACCCTGAACCCGGATTCGGCGCCCGACCTCCTCAGGGCGCTCAGCCGGGCCGGCCTGATGGTCACCTCGACGCGGTCGTGGGAGCTGAAGAAGCTGAAACATCCGTCGATCGAACCGCTGTTGTCCTACAAGAAGCTCGCGCGGCTTCTCAGTGCCAACGGATGGCACTGGCTCGAGACGAACGTGACGGACGGTAGATTCCACCCGGAGTACGTTCCGGGCGCTGTTGTCACCGGTCGCTGGGCGAGCAAGGGTGGCGGCGGTGCCCTACAACTCCCGAAGCAGATCCGCGGCGCCGTCATCGCGGATCCCGGCTGGAAGCTCGTGGTCGCCGACGCCGCGCAACTCGAGCCGAGGGTTCTCGCGGCGCTCGCGGGCGATCGGGGAATGGTCGAAGCCGGGGCAGCGGGTGACCTGTATGCGGGCATCGTCGCGAGTGGGGCCGTCGCTACCCGCGACCAGGCGAAGGTTGCGATGCTCGGGGCGATGTACGGCGCGACGAGCGGCGAGGGTGGGCGGTTGATGCCGGCGCTCAGGCGTCGGTATCCGACGGCGATCGAGCTGGTCGAGGCTGCCGCACGCGCGGGGGAGAGGGGGGAGAGCGTGACGACGCGACTCGGTCGCAGTTCACCGCGTCCGGGAGCGGAGTGGCGGGATGCCCAGTCGGAGGCATATGGGGAGGGCGCGACGGAGACGGAGACGAGCCGAGCGCGCGGGCAGGCACGGGGGTGGGGACGGTTCACCCGCAATTTCGTCGTCCAGGGCAGCGCTGCGGAATGGGCGCTGTGCTGGATGGCGATTCTTCGCGGCCGACTCGACGAGCTCGGCGGTGGAGCCTGGCTCACCGACTCACCGCATCTCGTATTCTTCATGCACGACGAGGTGGTCGTTCATAGTCCGGCGGATGTCGCAGCCGAGGTCGAGGCGGCCATCCGGGCATCCGCGGCGCAGGCCGGCCGCCTCATGTTCGGCGCACTGCCGGTGACCTTCCCGCTCACCGTCGCCATCGTGGACGATTACGGCGAGGCGAAGTGACGCAGGGTCAGCGCGCCGAAGGCCGTCGTCCGCGTTTCGGCCGCACCTCGTTCAGCGGCCGGAACGAATCGAAGTCGGCCAGAGCAGCGATGCTCGCCCCGAGCCAGGCGATCGCGGCGACTCCAAGAGCCTCCCGGGCCACCAACGCCAGATGCGACTCTGTCGAGAACGCACCGTCCAGCCCGGGCGTGCGCGTTCGGGCGAGGTCGGCCTCCCACCATCTGCGGTAGCGTTCGGCTAAAGCCTTGGCCGCGACGGGATCCACGGTGCTCGTGATTAGCACCTGGTCGAGCATCTCCGTCCACTCCGGAAGAGCGTCGATCGTCGGCGACGACATCCACGCTGTCGCCTCTGATTGTCCGGCGGCGGTCAGTCGATAGCGGGGGAGTGCGTCATCCGTCACTCCGGCCGGCTCGATCATCGTCTGCCTGACCAGGCGGTCGAGAGTTCCATAGATCTGTCCGACGTTGACCGGCTTGCGATGTGGTGTTCGAGAGGCAAGTTCGGAGTGGAGTTGGAGACCATATGCCGGGCCGAGCGTGAGGATGGCGAGTACTCCGCTGCGTACGGACACCGGGCCTCCTTCATGGAAAGACCTACTGAGTATACCGTGGCAGGAAAAACTCGGCAATTACACTGTTGTTATTCGGCCAGCTCATCAGTGATAATTACACTGGCGGTTAGCCGCCGAATGCAGCAGTCACAGTTTCAGTTCCATTCCGAGGTCGATGGGGAAGTCGCACCTCAACGGAATGGAGAAATCATGTTTGAGTCAACCGCCCGCTCCGGGATTGCTTCGGCGCGCGGTGTGATTTATGTGCACTCTGCTCCTCGGGCATTGTGCCCGCACATCGAATGGGCAGCCGGGCGTGCGCTCGATCGCGCGGTCAACTTCGACTGGGACGACCAGCCGGTTCTCAGGGGCTCGAAGCGCACCGAGTTCTACTGGGAGGGCGTGCAGGGAATGGGCGCCGCAATCGCGTCCGCCCTCCGCGGCTGGGAGCACCTGCGCTACGAGGTGACCGAGGACGCGACACCGGGTAGCGATGGCGGGCGGTGGCTCCACACCCCTGACCTCGGTATCTTCTTCGCGCAGACGGACAGCGCCGGCAACGTCGTCATCCCCGAGGACAGAATCCGTTATGCCATGGAGATCGCGGGCTCGGACGCGTTCGAGTTGCACCGCGAACTCCGACTCGCGCTCGGCCAGGCGTGGGATGACGAGCTCGAGGCGTTTCGGCACGCGAGCGACACCAACCAGGTCGTCTGGCTGCACAAAGTCGGCTGATGCGAGTCGGTTGACGCGGGTCGGCTGGCGCGGGTCGGCTGACGCGAGTCCGCTGGAACGAGTCCGCTGACGCGAGTCCGCTGGAACAGCGTCAGCTAAGACATGCGGTCAACTCAGCGGCGCGAAACGCGCGCCGCGCTCTCGGAGTACACCCGCACGACCCGTTCGACGTAATTGGCTGGCGCGAACATGGCCCGATCTACGGCGGCACCCGTCGAGAGGCCGCTGAGCAGTGTTGGATCGGCGACGAGCGCGACGATGGCGTCGGCGAGGCCTGCGACGTCCGGGGTGTCTGACAGGTACCCCGAGTTGAGGAGTCCCTCTCTCAGTTTCGGATCGCAGTAGAGAACACCGCGCTCCCGGCTCACCGCCTCGGCGATGGTCATCGGCTGGTTGTCGAAACCAAGCGAGGAAAGCACCACTGCCGACGATTCATCCATCAGGTCTAGTACCTCCTCGTGCGGAAGCGCCCCCTGAACCCTGAGCTGCGGATGCGCGCTCGCGAGTGCCGTGAGCTCCTTCAGGTCCGCTCCCTCACCGACGAAGTCGACCGTGAAGCCATCGTCGGTGCGGGCAAGGGCATCGATGGCCGCCCTCGCGAACACGAGTGGACGCTTGATCGGCTCGCAGCGCGCGACCCAGAGGAAGTTCGGGCGCCCCTCCGCGTGCAGCGGTGTGGACGGACGAGCGGATGTCGCCACCGGGTTCGGCACGATCGCGATGTCTCCGCTCACCCCGGCCGCGACAAGATCGCGGGCCTGGTGCGCAGACGGCGAGATGACGCGGTCGGCTCGGAGCGCCATCCCGAGGGTCAGGTTTCGGAGCACATTGTCGGCGACCCGGGGTGAGAGCGGTAGGCGAGAGATCGTCGACTTGGTGAGAACGTGAAGTCCCCAGCGGATGAACCAGGCGACCGACTTCTGCGGACCTCCCTCGCTCGCCCAATAGAAAGTGTGCACCGTATGCACGACCGGGATGCGAAGGACGGCCGCGACATCGGCGGCCGCGCGCGCCAGACTGAACTCGGTCTGAACGTGTACGACGTCGATCCGTTGCTCACGAAGATAGCTTTCGAGCTTCGCGCGCACCCGGGGGTTATTCGGTACGACGGGCAGTTCGAGCCCCGGAAGCGTGAAATTCGGCTGAAATTGCACACCGTCTGCCACCCGGCGCATGCGCGGACCGGCCAACCCTCGACGGGCGGAGACCATCACGACGGTGTGTCCGGCCTCCTCGAGCGCGAGCTGCTGCTGCCTCATCGACGTCTGGGCACCTCCGACGTAGTCGAGGAAATAGTCGCTGACTATTGCAATGCGCATGGGGCTCCGTTGCCGCTGTGGATTACCGGGACTCTGTGGTTTACGAGGACTCTGTGGTCTGCCGGGGCGCTGTGACGTCTCACATCCCGCTGCCGATCAGACGCTTCGGATCGCGAGAACCGCGTTGTGTCCACCGAAGCCGAAGGAGTTGCTGATCGCGAGCAGTGGACCCTCGCCGAGCGCGCGCGGCGATGTGACGACATCCAGCGGGATCGCCGGGTCCTGGTCGGTCAGGTTGATGGTCGGAGGCGCCATACGTTCATGGATGGCGAGGATCGTGAAGATGGCCTCCAGGGCGCCGGTACCGCCGAGGAGATGGCCGGTGGCACCCTTCGTCGCCGAGACTGGCACGCTGCCGACCCGTTCCCCGAAGAAGGCCCGCAGAGCCGCGTATTCGGCGATGTCGCCGACCGGGGTGCTCGTCGCGTGGGCGTTGATGTGGTCGACCTCGTCTGCCGTTGCCCCGGCCTGTTCGAGCGCGAGTCCGATTGCCCGCACCGCGCCCCGGCCCTCGGGGTCGTTCGCCGTGATGTGATATGAATCTGCGGTGACCCCACTGCCGGCGATCTCAGCGTAGATGCGGGCACCGCGGGCGAGCGCGTGCTCTTCGGTCTCGAGGATGAGGCTCGCCGCGCCCTCGCCCATGACGAATCCGTCGCGATCGACGTTGTAGGGACGCGAGGCGGTCTCCGGAGAGTCATTGCGTCGAGAGAGCGCCTGCATCGACGAGAATGACGACATCGTGATCGGATGGATGGCCGACTCCGTGCCGCCGGCGATGATGACGTCGGCGAGTCCGAGCTGGAGGTGTTCGTAGGCGTTCGCGACGGACTCCGTGCTCGACGCACAGGCGGACGCGACGGTTCGCGCGAAAGCGCGGGCCTCGAAGGCCATCGAGATGGCAGCGGATGCCGCATTCGGCATCAGCATCGGAACGGTGAGGGGGAGCACACGACGCGATCCCTTCTCGCGAAGGGTGTCCCAGGCATCCAGCAGAGTCCAGAGGCCGCCGATGCCGGTCGCGTAGTCGACGCCGAGGCGCTCCGGGGCGACATCGGGGGATCCGGCATCCGCCCAGGCCTCACGAGCGGAGATCAGCGCGAACTGCGACGAGGGATCGAGCCGTTTGGACTCGGTGCGCTCGAG
>JAYVNU010000129.1:0-5347 GCA_043758345.1 Lacisediminihabitans sp. | reverse complement strand
TTCTGGTCGTGCGTCACGTCTCCGAAGGTGTCGAGTCCGAGTTCGAGTGCCATGTCCGTCTCCTAGTTCATGCGAATGCATAGGCCCGCAACCGCAGGAGATCGTGCTCTATTCCTGCGACTCCAGAATCGCATGGCAGCGTTCGATCCGAGAGATCCACCAGTCCCGGCGGTCATCCCTCACCGCATGGGCGTCGAGCAATGTTGTGGAGGGGATGACCCGCCTCACGTCGATGGCGCCGCCGACGGCCACGAGGGAATCGGCCGTGACGTCACCCGTGAGCAGACTCACCGTCGCGAGCCCGCAATCGAACGACAGGTCGGCGATCGAGGCGGCGAGGTACGCCCCCATCGAGATGCCGACGGAGGTCTCGAGGGCGCTGGAGACGACGACGGGGAGGCCCGCGGCATCCACTACCGACAGCGCGCGACGGATGCCGCCGAGCGGCTGCGCCTTGATCACGAGCAGGTCGGCCGCCTTCGCCCGAGCGACCTCGAGCGGATCGCTCTCCTTCCGCACGCTCTCGTCGGCCGCGATCGGCACGCCCATGTACTTGACCCGCTTGCGGATGTCAGCGAGTTCATCGACGGTCGCACAGGGCTGCTCGACGTACTCGAGGTCGAGCGGAGCGAGGGCGTGGATGGCATGCTCGGCCTCGTCGACATTCCAGCCGCCGTTGGCATCGACGCGGATGCGACCCTCGGCACCCAGATACCGGCGGGCGGCCGAGACGCGGGCGACGTCATCCGCAAGCTGCTGCCCGGGTTCAGCGACCTTGATCTTCACGGTGCGGCAGCCGGGAAATCGGTCGAGGATCGACGCGACCTTCTCCGGCCCGACGACCGGTAGCGTCGCGTTCACCCGGATCGACGAACGGAAGAGCGGTGGCGTCGGCGACCAGCCGAAATCAATGGCCGCAGCGAGCCAGTTCGAGGATTCGTCATCGTCGTATTCGAGGAACGGCGAGAATTCCGTCCAACCCTCCGGCCCCTCGAAGAGGGCGACCTCGCGGGCGTCGATGCCCCGGAACCGTTGCCGCAGGGGAAGGCAGACAACACGGAGGGAGGCGATCATGTCTGGCAGCGACGGCAACATGAGACCAGTCTGTACCCCGCGCGGCGACTGCTCCGGCCTCGTAGGCTTGAAGTCATGGTCTCAGAGCTGTTCGACCCCTCCCGCTGGACGCCCGTCGTAGGCTTCACGGGTCTCACCGACATCACCTATCACCACGACACGACCGGGCGGATCGCGCGCGTCGCGTTCGATCGCCCGGAGGTGCGCAACGCATTCCGGCCGCAGACTGTCGACGAACTCGCCCGTGCGCTCGACGACGCCCGCATGAACGCGAAGATCGGCGTCGTGCTGCTCACCGGCAATGGCCCGAGCCCGAAAGACGGCGGCTGGGCCTTCTGCAGCGGGGGAGACCAGCGCATCCGCGGGCGCGATGGCTATCACTATGCCGACGGCACCGAAAGCACCGGCCGCCTACACATCCTCGAGGTGCAGCGACTCATCCGCTTCATGCCGAAGGTCGTCATCTGCGTTGTCCCCGGTTGGGCGGCCGGGGGCGGGCACTCGCTCCACGCCGTCTGCGACCTGACCATCGCGAGTCGCGAGCACGGCAGGTTCAAGCAGACGGACGCGGATGTCGGATCCTTCGACGGCGGCTACGGAAGCGCGTACTACGCGAAACAGATCGGCCAGAAGCTCGCGCGGGAGGTCTTCTTCCTCGCGCGCGAATACTCGGCGGAGCGTGCATACGAAATGGGCGCGGTCAACGCCGTCGTTGCCCACGCCGACCTCGAGCGGGTCTCGATCGAGTGGGCCGAGGAGATCCTCGGCAAGTCGCCGACCTCCATCCGAATGCTCAAGTACGCGTTCAACGCCGTCGACGACGGACTCGTCGGCCAGCAGCTGTTCGCCGGGGAGGCGACACGGCTCGCCTACGGAACGGATGAGGCTGTCGAGGGCAAGGAGGCCTTCCTCGAGAAGCGCGAACCCGACTGGTCACCGTTCCCGTGGCAGTTCTAGAGCACGTCCAATGCGCGATCTCGTGGTGGTCCCGGCCGACCCCGCCGTTGTTCTGTCGGCGATCGCTCTCGCGCTGAACGGGGACGGTCCGGCGGTGCTACCCTCCGACAGCTCGCCCTCCGGACTCCCAGCACAGGTCGAGAGCCGCGTCGCGCTTGTCATCGAGACGAGCGGATCGACGGGCAACCCGAAACGGGTGGCGCTCAGCGCGGACGCCGTGTTGGCGAGCGCCGCGGCATCCGACTCCTCGCTCGGCGGACCCGGCCAGTGGCTGCTCGCGCTTCCGGTGCACTATGTCGCGGGCATCAATGTGCTCGTACGCTCCCTCGCGGCCCAGACCGAGCCGGTCATGCTCGCGCCCGGGCACTTCGAGCCCGTCGAGTTCGCAGCTGCCGCCCTTCGGATGGATGCCGACCGCCGCTACACCTCGGTCGTTCCGGCCCAGCTGTCGTCGCTGCTCGAGGCTGCTGATGCCGATTTCGCAATCCTCGAGCAGCTCCGACGGTTCGACGGCATCCTCGTCGGTGGCCAGGCGACACCACCCGCGGTCGTCGAACGCGCGCTGGAACTCGGGCTCACCCTGACCCGAACCTATGGGTCGAGCGAGACCTCCGGGGGGTGCGTCTACGACGGGGTGCCGATCGGTTCTGCCAGAGCGCGTGTGCGCGGAGGCGAACTCGAGCTGAGCGGACCGATGCTCGCCGAGGGTTACCTGCACGACCCCGCCCGCGCCGACGCGAGCTTCTACGACGATGACGGATCCCGCTGGTACCGCACCGGGGACACTGGAACGGTCGTCGATGGAGTGGTATCCGTCACTGGTCGCATCGATGGCCTCATCATCTCCGGCGGCCTCAAGGTCTCGCTCGACGAAGTCGAACGCTTCGTCCGCTCGCTCGCCGGACTCTCGGATGCCGTGGTCGTTCGAGCGCCGAGCGAACGCTGGGGGGAGGTGCCGGTTGTCATCTCCACCGGCGTGGCAGAGCTCGACACCCTTCGAGCGGATGTCGCTGCCGCCCTCGGTCGCGCTGCGGCCCCGGCGGCCGTCGTCACCGTCGCCGAACTCCCGATGCTCGCGAGTGGCAAGCCCGATCGCGTGGCGCTCGCCCGCCTGGCTGCCCGCGCATCCGACCGCTGACGAGTGCTCGGTAGAATTCTTCCGTGGCTAACGCGAAGAGACCGGCGCAAAACGGACCGGCGCAAAACGGACCAGCGCAAAACCGACCGGCGCAGCAGCGGATCGATCCGTCCAGGGTTCAGCGTGCCGGCAAGAGCGGGCGTCCCGGTGGTCAGCCGCCGCGCGTCCTAGTGAAGAAGGCGACGGCCCGAGACTGGATCGGCGGCGCACGACTGCGCACGCTGCCGCTCGCGGTCGCGCCGGTCGCGCTCGGGACGGCATCCGCATACCTCGTCTCCGCTCCGGGCTGGCACTGGGTGCGCGCTCTGCTCGCGCTCGCGGTAGCCGTCGGGATCCAGATCGGCGTCAACTATGCGAACGACTACTCGGACGGCATCCGCGGAACCGACAAATACCGGGTCGGGCCCTCGCGGCTCACCGGGTCGAGAGCGGCGAAACCGCGCACGGTGCGCACCGTCGCGTTCGTCTTCTTCGGCCTCGGCGGCCTTGCCGGGCTGATCCTCGTCGCGCGGAGCGGGCAGTACTGGCTGCTCGCCGTCGGCGTCGTGAGCATCGTCGCCGCCTACTTCTACACCGGCGGGAAGCGCCCGTACGGCTATGCCGGCCTCGGCGAGCTGTTCGTCTTCGTGTTCTTCGGGCTTGTAGCGACCATCGGCACGACGTACACGCAGGTCGGATCCATACCCGTCGAGAGCGTGGCGAGCGGGGTGGCCGCCGGCCTTCTCGCCTGCGCGGTGCTCATGGTCAACAACATCCGCGACATCGACCAGGATCGCTTGGCGAAAAAACGCACCCTCGCGGTGCTGGTCGGGAGCAGAGCGGCACGGGTTATCTTTGCGTTCTTCGTCGTCGTGCCGTTCGTCATCCTGTTCTTCTTCTCGCTGCTCTACCCGCTCGCGCCGTACGTCTACTTCGCGCTGCTCGCCGCGGTTCCGGCGATCATCATCACGTTCACCGGCAAGAAGGCCCCGGAATTCATCATCGCGCTGCAGCTCACCAGCCTCACCGCGCTGCTGTTCGGGCTCGGGCTCGCGGCCGCGATCGCGTTTTAGCGGCCGGGCGTTCTGGCGACGCTGGGCTTGACAGGGGCGCCGGGCATTCTGGTGCCGCTCTCTGTGGTGCCGCGGCATCCACTCGTCCGTCACAGCCGGCTCCGCTCGCTCAGCATCAGAAATTGCCCGCATGCAGCGTTCACCATGAGAATTCGGCCCGATGCGGTCGCGCGTCGATGTTGAACGAGCCGGGGTGCAGCTGCGCTACTCGTCGATGTGGGTGATCCGGCCACTCTCCAGCCGGTCGATCGCCTCGTTCTCGATGTCGTTGTCGAGATCGCGCTCAGGGGCCGAACGCTCGGGTGACGCCTTCACCCGCACCATGGTCTTTGCGACATCATCGCGGCGTCGCCCGAGGAAGATGTACGAGATGCAGAAGCCGATCGCGGCCGCACCGAACGCGGCGATGAACGGATTGACCTGCAGCACAAGCATTATGACGAGGACCACAATGAAGATGCCGAGCCTGATGACCGTGTAGGCGAGCAACAGGCGGGACGGTTTCACGATACGAGTCTAGGCATCCGCTCCTTCGGGCATTCCCAGCTTGCGGGTTACCCGCAGAATTCAGGCTTAGAATCCACAACATGGCCAGGCTTGAACTCATCGTGGCGCTCGCGTTGGTCGCCTTCACGATCTTCGCCTTCATCGACTGCATCCTCGCGGCTTCCTCGAGGGTGCGCGCATTGCCCAAGATCGCGTGGCTCATCATCATCGTGCTAATCTCCCCGTTTGGCGGAATCCTCTGGCTGGCTCTCGGAAAAGAACGTCAGGGCGGTGCCGGCCGTTCGGCGCTGCAGCGACCGTCACCGAGTCGTGCTCCGGATGACAACCCGGCCTTCCTGCGCAGCCTCAGCGAAGACAAGGCGCGGGACGCCCGCATCCGCGAGATCGAAGCGCAGCTCGCCGAACTCGACGACGACGATCCCAAGAAATAGCCGGTGGGCAACTCCTCGACCGATTTTGCGGTGGCACTCTTCGGAGAATTCATCCGGCGCGGTGTTCGGGACGTCGTGCTGTGCCCGGGCTCTCGCTCACAGGCACTCGCGCTTGCGGCGGCGGCGTATGAACGCGCGGGGCTGATCCGCCTCCGGGTGAGGATCGACGAGCGAGTGGCCGGGTTTCT
>JAYVNU010000128.1:0-5354 GCA_043758345.1 Lacisediminihabitans sp. | reverse complement strand
GCTTACGCTGCTACCGATAATTCCGCAGCGACTCCGTGCCGAGCGGAAGAATCGAGATGTAGCAAGCTCATTGCGCCACCTGGCAGCCCTCGCGCATCGCCGTGAATTCAGCCTTTTTGTTCGGCCGCACGCTCGAATTAGCCACAGCCCGTCACCGTTGCAACCACGCCAAAACGGCGAGCACCCGGCGATGGTCGGTGCCTGAGTCATCCAACGCCAGCTTTTGGAAGATCGAAGTGACGTTCTTCTCGACCGCACCGGTGCCGATGACCATCGCCTTCGCGATCGCGGCGTTCGTTCGCCCCTCGGCCATATGGGTGAGTACCTCGCGTTCACGGGGAGTCAGCGACTCGAGCGGATCGTGCCGGCGGCCGAGCAACTGCGATACGACCTCGGGATCTAGCACCGTCCCGCCGCTCGCGATTCGCTCGATCGCCTCCCGGAGCTCGTCGAGCGACGCCACCCGATCCTTCAGCAGATATCCGACTCCCCCGGCTCCGGACGACAGCAACTCTTTCGCGTACGCCACCTCGACATACTGCGAGAGCAGCAGGATGCCGACGCCCGGGAGCAACTGCCTCGCCCGGATCGCCGCCCGCACTCCCTCATCACGGAGAGTCGGCGGCATCCGGACATCGAGCACCAGCAGGTCAGGCGCGAGCTCGACCAATTGCTCGAGCAGGGAATCCGCGTCACCGAACGAGCCCGCGACCTCGAGCCCCGCCTCGACCAATACGCGGATCAAACCCTCCCGCAGCAATACCGAGTCGTCGGCGACGAGCACACGAAGCGGAGTAACGGTCACCCGCTCACCCTAAGACCGCACGATCGAATTACGCGGCCGACGGGATCAGGGCCACGACGTCGGTCGGGCCGCCAGCCGGGCTGTCGATCGACAGGGTCCCGCCGAGACCGCGCACACGTTCATCGAGACCGGCGAGGCCGTGTTCTGGGGTCACGATCGCCCCGCCGACTCCGTCGTCCGACACCGCGATGCGCAGCCATCCGTTCTCGGCGATTCTTCCGACGCGCAATTCCGCCGCGCTTGCCGCCGCGTGCTTCGCCACGTTGGTCACGAGTTCGCTCGCCACGAAGTAGGCATTCCTCTCGATTTCGAACGGCAGGGACTCACCGAGCACGAGCTCATCGACGAACCTCACCGCAACCGGGCTTCTGGCGACAAGCGAGTCGAGAGCAGCGCTCAGCCCACGGTCGAGCAGCAGCGGCGGGGCGAATCCACGGCTGAGAGACCGCAGCTCCTCGAGGGCGTCTTTAGACTGCTGCATCGCCTCGGAGATGAGCACTCGCGCCGCGCCCGGGTCGATCTCGATCTGACGGTCGGCGGCGGCGAGATCCATCTGAAGGCGAACGAGCCGCTGCTGCGGGCCGTCGTGGATATCTCGCTCGAGTCGCCGGAGTGCCGTGCTTTCCGCCGAGACGGCGGCCGTGCGCGAGGCGCCGAGGGCGATCACCTCATTTTGCAGCGTGTCCGAGCGGAAGGCACCGAGCATCCCATTTGCGATCAGCCGATGGAGGGTGATGAGTGCGCGGGTCACGAAGGGAAGGGTGACGGTCGCGAAAATTCCGAGAAGCGTCGAGAGCACGAGGGTGGTCGCACCGGGCGAATACCGCGCACCATCGCCGGCGATCTGGCCGACGACAAGAGTCGCGGGAGTTCGACCTCTGAAAATCAATTCCCAGAACCAGGCGGTGACGCCCGAGAGAGCCACGCTCAGCCAGGCGATGGTGACTGTCCAACTGATCAGCGAGATCACGAAATTGACCACCGCGGTGTGCAGTAGATACAGCCAGTAGTGGCCGTTGGCGAAGAGCGAACGGAGCCAGCCCCAGAAGCCGCTGTGAGCCCGGGCTGCCTGCCACTTCGGATGCTGGATCCCGGCCTGGCCGGCCCACTCGAGACGGAGAAGCTCGAGCGTTCCGAACCCGCGCGCGACGTACAGTGACCCGATGAGCACGAACACGCCGATGAAGAAGGTGACGAGGGTTCCGATGCCCGTCCAGAGCAGGGTGATGCTCACGGCGAATCCGACCAGGGCGACCGGCAGGGCGAGGAGGAGGAATCCGAGCTCGAGGGGAACGCCCCGCCACAGCCGTCCGTAGCGCACGAGCGGCGGAACGGTCGATGAGGTCACGGGGTACAGGGTGTCAGAATCTGTGGGCACGGTGGCGGTCATGAGCCAAGTCTGAACAGCGGCCCTTTCCCGCGACATCCGGAAGTCACACGGATTCCCGGTGGGATAACCCCCGTATTCAGAGTGCCGGACGGGGCCGCTCGCCAGCATCTATCCCCTGGCGTCGTCCTATTCTCGAAGGGCAGACTCCCTCATTCCCGGAAACCCGGAGAATCAGTCGACCGGCGAACTGGCCACGAGGGCCGCGTCGATTCTCGATGATGCGCACGCGGCCGAGTTGCCCGCCCAGACCGCGCGGTTCCACGAGAGCACATCGCAGAGCCTCTCGGATGACACCCTGAACGGTGTCTCCGTCGCCGCGACCATGAAGGAGATCGATACGCTTTTCGTCGATATCGATAGGCGCCTGCTCGGCTGCATTGATGAATCCACCGGGATCATCACCCTGAACGAGCCCGAAGACGAGTCCGGGTAGGACCTGATCGACGAGATCGTGCGGCGAGCGCTGCTGTCAGACGCGAAGATCTTCGCCGTGCGGGGCGCCGAGGTTCCCGGAAACAGTCCGGTCGCGGCGATCCTGTGCTTCGCGGTCTGCGTGTGGGCCCCCGCGGATAGCGCGCCCCGCACGCGAGTCGTCGAAAATGGTCGCATCCAGACCCTTGAGGCGACCATTTTCAACGACTTGCGGCCCGCGACGGATGCGCGCCTACCCCGCCGTCAGCAGCCAGACATCCGCGATCGACGGGTCGTAGTGGCCCGCCGTGCCGGTGTAGGTCATGCGGATCGTGACCTTCGCCGTGCTCGTCAGCGTGCCGTCATCCGGAATCAGAAGCTGGTACGTGACGGTTCCGGCCCCCTCGGCCGTTCGGCTGTAGAGGCGCGTCGCGACCCTCGTTCCGTTCACGGTGATGTCGTAGTCCTTGATCTGAGCCTGGTCGTACGTCTCTAGTGCGCGAAAGATGAACGGCTTACCGGCGGTGACGCTCCCGGTGAACTCGAAGTACGAGCCGGGTGTCGTGACGCCGGAGTAACGGCGCGTCAGCCCCGCCTCTATCGAGGTCCCGCTCGAGGGCGACGCCATCACATTGTGCGCAGCCTCCGACGTGGCATCGCCGAAGTCGACGTGATCCGTGAATGCCGCGGGCGGGGTGAGCAGGGCTACCGGCAGGGCATCCGTGTTCGTCGCGAGCACCGTGGTGCCCGAGACGAACGTCACCGTCAGCGACACGGATTCCGCGGTCACGCTCTGCGGAATCGGCGCGTTCGTCGTCACCGTCGCGTTCTTCCCCGGGGAGACCACGACATCCGGGCCGACGATCGGCTGCTGCCAGCCGGTGGGCGACACGACCACGATGTGACCGGAGATCGATGCGCTCGCCGCGTTCGCGACAACGGATGTCACGAGAGCGGTCGACGCCGGATCACCCGGTGACGAGGTGGCCACGGTCGACGTCAGACTAATCGCCTGGTCGATGGTGACGAGCGTGCTCTGCGAGCTGAAGCTGCGCTGCTCACCCGGAATCCTGGTGAACTTCACCGCCGCTGTCGCCGTGACGAGTCCGGCCATCTGAACGATCGGGACCTTCACACTGAACGGGATGCTGCGGCTCGCCCCCGGCAAAAGCACGGCGACATCGACCGCTGCCGGCGACGCTGCGAGGCCGGAGCTCAGCGTGAGATCCACGTGCGCCCTCGCCACGATCGACCGGCTGGTGTTCGTGAGCAGCACCGACCCCGCGATCGTCGACCCCGCCGATGCCGACTTCGCGCCGGTCACCTGCGCGGTCAGCCCGACGTTCTTCGGCGAGGACTCGAAGTGATACTCGCCCGATCCGACACTGATCTCGACCACCCCGTTCGCTTCGGTCACCTTCGTCACGCCAGCCACGTCATCCAGTGCCCGTCCGCCCTCGGTAATCGCCCACCTGCTGATCGCGGGAATGCGGATCGTGGATGTCGTGTTCACGGGCACCGTCGCATCGAGCTTCAGGCCATCGGCGGTGGTAGACCAGTGGGAGGCGATCGTGCCGTAGACGGAGCGGAGGGATCCCGCACCGGTGGTCAGCCCGCCGCCGACGTTCGGCGCGATGACGCTCGTCTTGTAGCCGGCCGAGGTCGAGGAGATGCCACCGATGTTCTGATACATCCAGTTGCCGACGGCACCGTAGGCGTAGTGGTTGAAGGAGTTCATGCCGACGTCACCGAAGGTTCCGTTCGGCTTCAGCGAATCCCAGCGCTCCCACATCGTCGTCGCGCCGGACGCCACCTCATAGCCCCAGGACGGATAGTCCTCGTTGAGCAGCATGCGGTACGCGATGTCGCTGTGCCCGGTCGCTGTGAGCGCCGGAAGCAGCCATGGAGTGCCGATGAAGCCGGTCGAGAGGTGGTAGTTCTTCGCGACGACCGTTGCGACGTACTTGTCGCCGATCTGGGCAAGGCGGTCGGCCGGGATGAGCCCGAGCCCGATCGACAGGGCGTAGGCGGTCTGGCTGTTGCCGGCCATCGTGCCATCGGCTGCGAGGTAGTGCGAGAGGAAGGCCGCGGTGACATCCTTCTCGAGCTGCGAGTAGCGCGCGGCATCCGCCGTCTCCCCGATCGCCGTCGCCATCGCGCTCATCATGCGAGCGTCGGACGCGAAATAGGCGGTGCCGATGAGGCTCTGATCGGTCGGGTCGTCGAGGTTCAGCCAGTCGCCGTAGCCACCCTGGGTGCGGATGAGGCTCGGTCCTGACTGCACGGCCACGTAATCCATGAACTTCTTCATGGATGCCCAGCCGGCACGGATGACCCCGGTGTCGCCATAGGTCGCCCAGAGGGTGTTCGGCACCGTGATTCCCGCATCGGCCCAGCCGCTCCCGCCGCCGATTCCGATCGGATCGGGTGCGACACCCGGATAGTCTCCGCTGCCGAGCTGCGCATCCCGCATGTCCTGCAGCCACTTCGTCAGGAATGTCAGTGTGCCGGAGTTGTAGCTCGCCGTCGGTGCGAAGACGTTGATGTCTCCCGTCCAGCCGAGGCGCTCATCCCGGGCAGGAGTGTCGGTCGGAATGGAGAGGAAGTTGCCGCGCTGACCCCAGGTGATGTTGCTCTGCAGCTGGTTGAGCATCGTGTTCGAGGTGCTCAGGGTTCCTGTGGTCTGCAGGTCTGTACCGAGCACGAGGCCGGTCAGGTTCGAGGCCTTCGGCGCCGCGAGCAGGCCTG